>DAXB01000091.1 GCA_002506175.1 Methanomassiliicoccaceae archaeon UBA113 | reverse complement strand
GCCCACTCGATTCGTCGAAGAGGCGAAAATGTTTGTGAAAGGCCTGTGAGGCCTCTCAGAGAGTCGCTTTCCGATATAGCGATTTATCGGCATCGACCGGGATGGTAGCGTCGTATCCGACCTTCCAGGTGGTTTTGCCATGGGAGCTTGGATCGAGCGACGAACCGGCAGCTCCGGGGATCCTCAGGATTTTATCCCCCTGCATTCTGGTTGCGACCGCCCATTCGACCTCACGGTCGTTGAAGATGTCTATGTCGTCATCCACGACGATTACGCTCTTCATGGACGGGTGTCCGGTGAATGCCGCCATGATGGCGTTCACGCCGTCGCCTTCCTTGTTCTTCTTGATGGAGACAACACCGTTAAGCCAGCAGCATCCGCCTTCCGTGAGGCGGACGTTCTTTACTCTGGGTACAGCCTGCCTTACGGTCTTGAGTATCATCGGTTCCCTGGGGAGTCCCATGAGCATGAAGTGTTCATATCCTCCGGGGAGAAGAAGATGGAACATCGGGTCTTTGCAGGTCCATATCCTGTCGATTTCGATGACGGGCTGCTGCCTCTCGAAGTCGTATGTTCCCGTGATGTCGACGAAAGGTCCCTCCTTGGCTTCGTTCAGGGTGATCCTTCCCTCGAAGACGTAATCTGTGCCGGACGGTACGAGGATGCCATTGTCGCATCTTCCGACCTTCAGCGGGGACCCGTGACCTTTAATGCACATGGCCGATGCGACCTCCAGCTCGTCCGCTCCGAAGTCCATGGATGTCGCTGCGGCGAGAAGGACCTCCGCCTGCGCGCCTATGCATATTGAGATTTTTAGTTCCTCTCCTTTCTCCTTCGCCATGCTGAACAGTGTGTAGAGGTGCCTGGGGACAAGTCTGACAGCGATGTGCTTGCCGTCCATGATCATCATCCTGTGGAAGGACACGTTCCTCTTCCCGGCGTAGTCTGCCACGATTACGCCGGCGGTTATATAGCGTCCCCCATCCTCCGGGAAGTACTTGGGTATAGGGAGGGACATAAGGTCCACGGGTAGGGTGCATTCCCTGAACTCCGGGGCATCGGTGATCTCGCATTCGGCAGGATTGGTGACTGCGTACAGGAGGTGCTCCACAATGCCGTCCTTTGGTACGTTGAGTGCCTTCGCGGTCTTCTCCCTGGTGGAGAACAGATTGCCTGCTGCCTTCCTGCCGTTGAGGTCGTTGAAGACAATCGTGGCGTCCTGGTTCTGGAGAAGGGCTTTCGTAGCATCCCTGGAGTCGCTCTCGACTTTGGCGTCGATCGTGACGACTTCGCCGAATAGCGAATCTTTCACTGTCATGGGTGCGGAATCGTCATTTAAGATAATAACTCACGGTTCGACCATCGACGATGAGTCATCCTTTGAGGTCCACGAAAACAGCGGAGGCCATCGGGAAGCTCAGGACTATGGAGTTGTCCCCGATTCTTATGACGCGGTCTCTTCCGTCCATGAGGATGGACTCGATCTTGACGTATCTCCCGGGAACGAATCCTATGGCAGTGAGATTCTTCACGATATCGGGGTTCTCGGATGACAGGTACGATATCCTTCCTGTCTTGTTCTTCGGGATGGTGTTGAGCTGTACGATGTCCTTCTCGCCTTTCGTGTAGCTCTTGCAGGGCTGGGGGCATCCTATGCAGTCGTCATCGATAGGGTTTCCGATCATGTTGCAAATCCTGATGCTGGCGGAATCCGAGATGCTGTGCTCCATCCTGTGGGCCTCGTCATGAGCATCCATGTGGTCCATCTCGAGATACTCGGTGAGGAAACGTTCCAAGACATGATGCTTCTTGCGGACCTGTCTCGCCATGGACATCCCTTTGTCTGAGAGGCGCAGGCCTTTGTACCTCTCATAGACCACCAGTCCTTCCCCGGAAAGGGTCTTGATCATCTCGGTGACGCTTGCGGGGGAGACCCCCATGAACGATGCCAGTTCCGTCGTCTTGACGTTCTTTTCCTCGTCCGATGTCAGCCTTAGAATGCTGATCAGATAATCCTCGCGGTTTCCGGATGTCATTGTAATCCGAAATGCGCTGTTGGTTTAAATTACTCGCCTAATTTGCCGTTTATGGCTTCGATTTCATATTGGCATAAATATACACATTTGTTTATTTGTTAACATTTTGTATACTATGTTTTTCGTATTTTTTGGCTTGATTTTTTGCCACGATTCGTATTGTCGTTCACGATTGATAACAATCTATGTCTAATAACAGACACTTTATTAAATTACTAGACATAATATGCTCTATTTTTTCAAGAATTTAAAATATAATAGGAATATGAACGAAAATCTATGGAAAAGCTTAGAGATACATTTACCGGCAAAGTAGGGTTTGTCCTGGCGGCCTCCGCGTCAGCCGTCGGTTTGGGAAACCTTTGGCGTTTCCCCTACCTCACCTCCCACTACGGAGGAGGAATCTTCGTTCTGGTTTACATAGTCCTCGCCGTCACTTTCGGATTGTCGCTTCTGATGGCGGAGATCGCTATCGGAAGGAAGACCGGGAAATCTTGTGTCGGCGCGTTCATGGATTTCAGTGAGAAGCACAGGCACATCGGAATCCTTATTGCTTTCATCCCGGCCCTTATCGTGCCGTATTACTGTGTGATCGGCGGATGGGTCACTGGATGGTTCTTCGAATCTGTAACGGGAAACCTCTCCACAATCGCAACCCCGGGATACTGGTGGAGCTTCGTCACCGGCGGTGAGGGAGGATTAGGAGGACCCACACTCTGGTTCGCAGTATTCACGTTGATGTGTATAGGGTGCATCGTTCTCGGAGTCACGAAGGGAATCGAGAAGGTCAGCAGGGTACTTATGCCCGTTCTCCTCGTCCTGATCATAGGTATCACTGCATATGAGATGACTCTGCCCGGGATATGGGATGGAATTTCGTTCTATCTGAGCCCCGACATAAGCAAGCTGTCGTCCAGCACTCTTCTCGGTGCGATCAGCCAGATCTTCTATTCCATGTCGATTGCCATGGGTATCATGATTACCTACGGTTCGTACATGAAGAAGGAGGTCAGTATCGAGAAATCAGCGTTCAGCGTCTGCGCGATCGACATGTGCGTGGCGCTCCTCGCCGGACTCATGATCGTCCCCTCGGCATTCATGTTCGGATTCGGGGACTCCCAGGGAATGGGTCTGATGTTCTCATCCCTTCCTCAGGTCTTCGCACAGATGCCCGGAGGAGAGTTCGTGGCGCCGGTGTTTTATCTGACTGTCATATTCGCAGCTATGACATCCGCAGTATCGTTGCTCGAGACTGTGGTGTCGGTCGTATTCGACAAGTTGAAGGACAAGAAGGGAATGTCGAAAGGAGCATCGTATATTGTCAAGCGTAAGAAGTCTGTCCTGATATCGTCGTTCCTTCTGATTGCGTTGGGATTGTTCGTGACATTCGGATTCCCAGGCGGTCCATTCAATATCCCGTGTGTTCTTGACCAGGGTGCAGGATGGCTCGGAATCTTCGATTCACTCACCAACAGCATCCTGATGCCCATAACAGCCATCCTGACTTGTCTGTTCATTGGAATCGTGGTGAAGATCGGAGTGATCGACGATGAGATCGATCAGGGAGGAACAGCCCAGTTCAGACTGAAGCCGATTTTCAACATCATGATCCAGTACATCTGTCCGATCATCCTGACGGTCATCCTGATTACAGGTCTGATGGCGTTCTTCTGAGAACCGAGCATCATCAGTCAAAAACGATTTACATCCCGTCCGATGCCGGGGAAGGCCCCGGCACCGGATGTTCTATAGAGCCTGCAACGCACCTCTGTTCGAGTCGATGTTGCCGTATGTCGGATGCCTTTTTTTAAGAGTAAAATCATGAGGTCGTAGCGAATGACTATGGCCGGATTATCTGAACGTCTCGAGTCGCTTCCTATGACCAGGAAGACCTGGGGTGTTCTGATCATCATCGGATTGGGATTGATGTTCGATTCCATGGATCAGGGTATGATCAGCGGAGTCATAGCCGCAATCGGCAAGGATTGGGAGCTTACAAAGTACGAGCTCAGCTGGCTCACGAGCTCCGGTGTTCTCGGAATGATCGTCGGGGCGGCATTGTCCGGACTCATCTCGGACCGCTACGGAAGGCGCACGGTCATCCTCTCTACGCTTCTGATATTCACTATCGGAAGCGTCCTGTGCGGATTGGCCACGAATTATTGGATGTTGCTGATATTCCGTTTCATCACAGGTTTCGGACTCGGAGGGGAGCTTCCAGCGGCGATTACATTGGCAAGTGAGCTGTCGCCCAAAGCCAGCAGGGGACGCAACGTCGTCCTGGTGGAGAGTTTCTGGGCATGGGGGTGGCTGATAGCATCCCTGGTGGCCTTCCTTGCGATCCCGGTGTACGGTTGGCGTGCCGCATTCTTCATAGGAGCTGTCCCTGCACTGTTCGCAGCCGTTTTGCGTTTCCTTGTCCCCGAATCGCCGAGATATCTGGAGGTCAGGGGAAGGTATGATGAGGCGGAGAAGATCGTATCTTCCTTCGAGTCCGCCGCAGGCTTGGAATCGGTGAGAGGGGATGAGCCGTATGTCGAACCGGAGAAGAGGTCATGGTACGACGGGCTGCTCAGTATCTGGACCAAGGAGCACCGTCGCAGCACTGCGGTGATATGGGTTATCTGGTTCGGTGTGAACTTCGGATATTATGGATTCGTTTTATGGACGCCTACATTGCTCACGGAGCAAGGATTCGACATCGTCAAAAGCTTCGGATACACGGTTATCATGTGCATAGCCCAGCTTCCGGGTTACTTCTCGGCCGCATATCTCATAGAGAGGATAGGGCGCAAGCCTACGCTGATATTGTTCTTCGCAGGAACGGCAGTCGCGGCCTGGTTCTTCGGATGCGCCGGATCGGAATCTCAGATCCTGGCTGCAGGATGTTTGCTGTACTTCTTCGCGCTCGGATCATGGGGGTCCGTCTATTCTTACACGCCCGAGGTGTATCCGACGGATATTCGCGGTGCAGGTTCCGGATGGAGTTCCGCGTTCGGCCGTATAGGTGCGTTCATCGCGCCGTTCATCGTGCCCGTCCTGTACAGTGCATTCGGCATGGAGCACGGTTTCACCCTGGTATTCATACTTTTGTCATTGGTGTTCGCATTCGTCGCGGTGATCATCCTGCTGTTCGGAAGTGAGACAAGGGGAATGTCTCTGAGAGACAGGTCCGAGTGACCCGAGCTGCCAGATTCAAACTGTTACCAAAATCGTGGTAGTTACCGTCTTTTTATTACATATACGGCGGATTCATAGACCAGTGGTTAAATGGAATTCGAGAAGATTCTTGAGGATATCAGGAACGGTAAGCCGATACTCGTATACGATTTCGACGACAGGGAGAGGGAATGCGACCTCACCGTCGCCAGCGAGTTCGTCACGCCCGCGGTCATCCAGCAGATGAGGAAGGATGCAGGAGGACTCATATGCGTCACCACGCCGTACAAATTGGCAATGGATCTCGGACTCCCATTCATGTCGGACGTCTATTGGGATGATGCGGAGAAGTATCCGCTTCTCAGAGCGATGGCTCCCACCGACATACCTTACGACAGGACGAAATCATCGTTCGGATTGACGATAAACCACAGGAAGACATACACAGGAATCACCGACAAGGACCGTGCCCTGACAGCATCAGAGTATGCCAAGGTCATCTTCCAGGACAAACCTCTCGAGGACATCAGGAAGGACATCGGGGAGAATTTCAGAGCTCCAGGTCACATCCATCTCCTCAACACATCGGAGAGAATCCTCGAGACACGTTTCGGACACACCGAGCTCTGTACCGCGCTGATGTATATGGCAGGTGTGACGCCTTCAGCTACTATCTGCGAGATGATGGGCGATGACTTCGGGTCCAGGCCCAAGGCAAGCGTCAAGGAGTACGCGGATGCCCACGGCATCAGTATCATAGACGGTACAGAGGTAATCGCCAAGTGGAAAGAGTTCAAGACCACTCATCCGGAGCTTTGATATGGTCAGAGTGATGGCGTCCGGAGTCTTCGACCTGATTCATACGGGTCACATATCCTATCTGAACCAGGCGAAGGCCATGGGGGATCATCTCACAGTGGTCGTAGCATGCGATGCCACCGTCAGGAAGAATAAACACGAACCCATCACACCAGAGGCTATGAGGGCGGCCATCGTAGGTGCCCTCAAACCTGTGGATGAGGTGGTAATAGGCAATCAGGGCGACATGTTCGAGACAGTCGCCAGGGTTAAGCCGGACATAATAGTGCTCGGATTCGACCAGATATTCAGCGAGAAGGACCTGGAGGAAGAGCTCGAGTCCAAAGGATTCAAAGGAATAAAGGTCGTCCGCGCGACGGAGTGTGCGGAGGATCTCAACGCCACAAGGCGCATAGTTTCCAAGATAAGGGAGATGGGTTCGCAATGAAGATCATAGGGATAGCTGACACGACATTCGCCAGATACGATATGGGACACTCGGCTATTGACGAGCTCCAGCACGCGGGGACAGGATTCAGAATCATAAGATACACGGTTCCGGGTGTAAAGGATCTCCCGGTGGCATGCAAGAAGCTCATAGAAGAGCAGAACTGCGATATCGTGATGGCACTGGGAATGCCAGGTCCGATGCAGAAGGACAAGATGTGCGCACATGAGGCATCGACCGGATTGATCCGCGCACAGCTGATGACTAACAAGCATATCATCGAGGTATTCGTCCATGAGGATGAAGCCAAGGATGACGATGAATTGGCGTTCCTGGCCGACAGCAGAGCCAGGGAGCACGCATTAAACGTTTACGACCTGCTGTTCCGCCCGGACAGTCTTACTAAGAGGGCAGGAACCGGTCTCAGGCAGGGATTCGCCGACAAAGGTCCCGTAAGATACAGATGAGGTATTGAAATGAAAGCATACAAGATTGGAGCCGTTGTGGCAGAGTTCAATTACGAGGTAACATCCCTAATGCTCGAGAGGGCTAAGGCAGAGGCAGATTTCCTCGGCGTCAAGATATCCAAGGAGATCAAGGTGCCCGGATGCTTCGAGATTCCCATGGCAGTGAAGAAGCTCCTCGAGGATAAGGACATAGATGCGGTCATCACGCTCGGTGCGGTAATCACCGGAGAGACCAAGCACGACGAGGTAGTAATCGGACAGGCTTCGAGGAAGATCATGGACCTCGGTCTTGAGTACGGAAAACCGGTCGGATTCGGCGTGACAGGGCCCGGGATGACCGAACTCCAGGCCATGGACAGGATAGAGAAAGGCAGAGACGTAGTCGATGCCGTAGTCAAGATGCTCCAGAGGCTGGAGTGAAAACCATTGCGGGGCATGTCCCCGCACCTTTTTCTAAGTTCACATTCTAGGCGTTTGACCGTTGCATACAGATACTCTTATGGTATCAATCACTCTTGCCAGCGGCAATCCCGTATTGATCGATATGGAGATGCAACCCATCCCGTTGTTGTACATGTCCAGTAGAGTTTTTACCTCGATGCTGTTGGAATCAATTCTGTTGACATGGTATCTTTTTGGTTCGGAATTCCAGGAGCGGGTCTTGCATTTGGGACATCTTGTAGGGGTCGAGTTGGTCCTGGAGAACCAAGAATGGCCGCATGCAAGGCACGAGTATGTGATGGATTCACCATACCAGTGATATGTTCCGCAGTGTGGACAGCGCGCCGGTTTGTCTACAGGGCTCACCCATGAGTAACCGCACCGTCCGCAATGTTTCTCCCTTTGAATGACGTCCATTTCCTCCACCAATTGGATAATATATCCAACACATTTGCTGGATATAAATTATTGATGGGAAAAAGTATCCGCATGCATCCATTTTGAAAAGAAAATAATAGCCTCTTCGACGAATCGA
>DAXB01000065.1 GCA_002506175.1 Methanomassiliicoccaceae archaeon UBA113 | reverse complement strand
TAGCCACCACCTCGGCGAAGACCATCGAGTGGGATTCGGATGTGGCGGAAGCCGTGTCGATCATGGTAGAGAACAAGTTCTCCACCCTGCCCGTACTGGAGACGAAGTGCCTGGTCGGAGTGCTCACCGAGTACGACGTGCTGGAGCTCGTATCCGCATGCAGGGAGAGGGACATGCTGTTCGTTCAGATCAGCGGTCTCGAGGATGACGAGAAGGATTATACCGATGGAATCTACGCGGATATCGAGGCGATGATCGCCAAGGTGTCCAAGATCTACAAGCCGGAATCCCTCAACATACATGTCTCGAGGTACAACGAGATAGGGGGTAACCCCAAGTACAGCATCACCGCTAGGCTGTTCATCAACGGAACCAACGTCATGATGAAGGAGGTCGGATACGATTTGGGAAAGACCATGTCAGACCTCATCAAGAAGCTCGAGGATGCCGTCATCAACATGAAAGACTCAAAGGTCTCCTTCCGTAACAGGAGGAAGGCCTGAACTTTACGGGCCCCGGAAGGGGCACGGTCAAACCTTTTCGAGGGGCCCATTTGCGTCCAGGGCTCCTCCTGATTCTTACTTTTTTCGATTGCGTATTGATGTATTAATACGAAATTCATCGTATACAACCAGAATAAGAAGAGAAGGCATGCGTGATGCGCCTTCGTTGATGTTACAGAGCATCTGTCCGATGGATTGTATGCAGGGGAATGTTTAACATGAATGTGAAAAGAATGGTTGCAGTGTTGGTTGTGGCGTTAGTGGCGTTCTCGGTTCTCGGCCTTGTTCCAGAGATGGACAATGACGCGGAGAACGAAACGGATATCATCTACCTGCACGGCAACATCACATCGACCATAGATGTGAAATCTGGACAAACCGTCATAGTGAACGAGGATACAACCATCACTTCATCAGGACGTGTCATTGTTGAGGATGGATATTTCATAGTGAACAAAGGGGTGACCGTCAAGATCGAGGGGTCGATAAGGGTTGAAGGAGATGCCCTCATCGATGGAACCATCGTTTCGAAGTCTGTTGACGGGCTTCAGATCCTTCCTGGCAACGGTAAAAAGGTCGTGATCAATGGAACCATCAACTCGCTCGGGGATATGTCCTGGGCCGGTACATACAATGTGGGAATAAGTCTTGAAGGAAACATCGATGAGAAAAGCATAATCGTTAATGGAGACATCATCAATGGAACAAACGGAGTTGCAAGGATCAACCAGGTGTACTTCGATAAAGGCTCCACTCTGACGGTATTGGGGCGTGCAATCAGCAACGAAGGATGCTATCTGGCGGGAACAATCACGGTAGATAACGAAGCCTGCTATGCCGGATCATACATGAGAATAACCATAGCGGAGACATCTGCTATTATCGATCTGGTCTCAGCAAAAGGAGTCTATTATATTAGCGATGAGGGGCTTTTCGCATATACAGACGGTGGAGTTCAATATTATGTCGCATCTTCGCCATCAAAGATTCCGGGTTATGCACCGTCTGCGCCCTTGAGCGATTTGGCAATTTCCAAACTCAAAACAGGCGGCGATGATACAAACGTTGCCGTGAACAACATAGAGTTACACGATATTTCCAATGTAAGGGTAACAGGATCTGTTACCACGTTCATGGATTACGATGCCGATAATTCCAAGGATCAGATGTGTGCGGATACCAAGACGATTGTCAGTGCTATCGATTTGTCGAAGACTGTAGAAGCATGTGGCGCTTCGAGCTCAACAATTTACGTAAAGAATCCATCAGAGACGGTCTGTTTTGGGTCGATGACCATGAAAGATGCCGATCTATGGGTTTACTCGGGGGCACATCTCGATGTTATCGGCGATGTTTCAATATTGAAGCCTGCAGACGCATCCGAATTCAAAGTGAGCGGAACTCTTGCAGTAGAAGGACTCCTAATCTTGAAGGACAATCAAGATGTGGATGTAAAATATGGTAATGGCGCGAGGCTCACAGCAGCCAAGTACACGGTAAAGGATGCAGACAAAACAGTCGACACATATTACACGACATTATCAAAGGCAATCAGTAACGGCGCGACCGATATCCAGATGTTCGGAACACTCGAGATAGAAGAGGATGTCACGGTTCCTGCGTCTGTCAAGCTCAAAACTGATGTCATGGGGTACGTTCATGCAATCGATATCGGGGAAGGCTCGACGCTCACCATAGCTGATGGTGCTAAATTGGTCAACAGCGGAAGCATCTACGTATACGGTTCATTGATCATCGAGAACATCAATAACGGTATAACTCTCGGATCCATCCATGCCGATTTCAAGATACAGGATGGTTTGAGTCCGTATGTCAAATACTGCAACGTATACGTCGCGTTCGGAGAGGCAAAGTCAGGGGATGTGCTCAGGCCATTCTCACCTTGCAGCGAGTACACAACCATGGAGGGCATCATCATCTCCAAGGATACCACGCTCCCATCCGGGGTCAAGTATGAGGCCGGCGGTTACAATACGCGTGTTGTGAATGGGTGCACTTTCACAGTGGATGGAGAGTTGTGCGTTAACAGTTCGAACTTCAACACGTGGATGAAGAAGGGGGAATCTTCGGCGAATCCATGGCACTCTGAGGTCACGAAGGTGGATGATTACGGATGGGTCATAGATTGCTCCGTGCTGGCTATAGGGGAAACCGGAGTAGTCAAGTTCGATATGTCATCCCCCGCAGAAGCATCAGTTGTGAAAACCGAAGCAGACTATCTGTATGCTAAATACAAGGTTTCGGGAGCATACTTCGCCAATGACACTAAAGACGACAACGATGCCAAATGCTGCATTTCACGCATCCCAAACGCATTCGCCGGAATCCTCGATGCTAAATTCGATACGGTGTTCGTCTACGGAGACGCAAACCTATCCGATATTAAGATAACAGGTACCGAGACGGAGCGTTTCACACTCAACTTCGTCGCACCTTCGAAGATCGCGATGAGCGATTTCATCTATACGTACGGTACAATCACCTTTGAAGGTGGCATAACACTTTCTGGAACCATGGGAACTCCTAACGGATCTGTCGATTTCGGGGAGGAAACAACCGTCCTTCCTCAGGCAGTTCTGACTTTTTCACAGGAATTCAGCGGTAACGAGATGCATCCGACCATCATGGGAGGTTTGTCTACCGATGATGAAGTCAAGATCGGTGGAACAGTATATGTGAAGCAACTGGCGTTTTCAGGATCCGGCACGGATTCAAAGCTGGTAGTCAAACCCGCATCGGAATTGGTAGTAAATGGAACAGGAAATATGCTCATGTGCTATTTCTCAAGTGTCATCGTAGAGGGAAAACTAACTGTGACCAACAATGCGAGTATGACAGCAGTTTTTGCGGCTGTGTGCGTTCTCGGAACGTTGGATGTTCAGAACAAAGACGGTCACCTGGCATCCATAACGGTTACAGGGTCACTGATTGTTGGGGCAACCATGGATGATTTCGACAGATGCGGAAGCATAGGTTCTACAGCGCTTGTGACGGGATCGGGATCGTTCAGCACGATGAATCTTATCGTCATGAACGGCTCTACGGTAGATGCTGATGTACTCGCCTATTGGATGGATGAAACCGCTGTAAGCACCGAGTTCAACGTGGACGGTGCCATATGGTGCACTATTTACGCCGGATCTAAACAGTATCCTTTGGTTGGGCCTGTGCTGGTAGACGGTGATTGGAAGCTCGATTATCTGGTCATTCCTGCAATGAGTGACTCCGAATTCCAATCCTGGCAGACATATGACAGCAAGTCCAGGAAATATGTCGATGTGTCCGTATGGGATGATGTGTACATCGGGGATCCAGGTTATGAAAAGATCTATGCGAAGATTGTCAAGAAGGTCTATTCTGTAACTGTCACGGCTAATGTCGGTATCGATAACGTCTTCATAGACGGGGAGATGATGCTGAAGGACAAGACTGGAAATACGAGCCATCTGAATGTTGCGGCGGGAACGCACGAGATCACCTATACGCTTGCCAATGGATACTCCGGAAATGCAGTCATCACCGCCATCAACGGTGAGAGGCTCGACGGAGGAAGTCTGACATTCATCGCGAATGATGACAAAGCAGGTGTGGACAGGATGTTGGATATAGCCCTCAGCGGAATCCAGAAGTCAGGATACGACACCGATCCGGATACTCACACGGAGACTTCTGACGGTCTGTCCATAACCGAAATCCTCCTCGTCCTCGCAGTAATCATCATGGCTGTCATGGCGGTCATTCTCATCCTCAGGCTCAACAGAAGCTGATCGGAGAGGAAGAATGCGTTGCGAAAGGAACTAACAACCTCTAAACAAAATCGGGGGCTTCGGCCCCTTTAAATCGATTATGCTTTTTCGAGAATCTCTGATTCATGTAAAGTTAAAAACAGAATGATGCCGGCGGGTTACCGCCGGAATGGGTTTCAGATCAGTGCATGCTCATGAAGTATGCAAGGACGCAGAGCGTGACACCCAGCGCTGCCGCCGAGATGATGATGGCGATGATGTTGTCCCTAAGGAGCTTCTTCTTGAGTTCCGCGTTGGTGTTCGTCAATTCCTCGATGATAGCTGCCTGCTTGTCGATCGTGTCCTTCTGCTCGAGGATGACTCCCCTGAGCTCATCGATCTTCCTCTCGGTGTTGTCGAGGATCTCGGACCTGGCGCTGACGAAGTCAGCCCTCACGCCGTCCATCCCGTTCTTGGCCTCTGTTGCGAGTGCGAGGGCCGAAGCAGCGTTCGCACCGCTCGCCGCAGATGCGGCCTTGACTTCCTCGAGGGTGCTGTCCACATCCCTCTTCATCGCATCAGTCTCGGCTTTGGCCAGATCCACGGTGTCCTTGGTGGCTGCCATGTCGGCATTGGTCCTTGCGATCTGTTCCTTCACATCCTTGATACCGTCCGTGAATCCGCCGACCTCCTCTTTGAGATCGTCCGTCTTCTGTATCAGGCTGCTAGTGATTTCTTTCTGGGAACGGATGGCATCCCAGATCTCCTCAATCTCGTTGGTCTCGCTTGCAAGATAGTCTCCGAGGAGGTCCATTGCACCCTTACGTTTGTCGCCGTGTCTCTGCCTCGATTCTGCATCAAACAACATTGTTATTCCACCTGCCGAAGCGCTTTCCATCCATTGCCCATCCGCGGAAGCGCATATTGGCACTAATCATAGTCATTGGCATCTGTGTTATAATAAACTTGTACCTTTTGTGTACGTCCTCGCGCGCACACACGCTTATATAAAGTGCAGATATACCAAACCCTGTTAGCCATGGCATACGACTCAGCTTCTATTGAAAAACGCTGGCAGGAGATGTGGAAGAACGATGCTCTGTACCGCTTCGACCCTAAGTCCGAGAAGCCGGTGTTCAGCATCGACTGTCCGCCCAGATACACATCCGGTCCGCTCCATCTCGGACACGCAACCGGATACTCCATGATCGATTTCGCTGCACGTTACAAGAGGATGAGAGGATATAACGTGTTCTTCCCACTCTGTTTCGATGTCAACGGAACACCCATCGAGGTCAAGGTGGAGAAGAAGCACCATATCACGAAGCTCGACACTCCCAGGCAGGAGTACAGGAGGCTCTGCGAGGAATTCGCGAACGGCTTCATCGAGCAGATGACACACGATTACGAGATGCTCGGAGAGTCCATGGATCCCAGCATCTATTACCAGACGGATGCCCCCTACTACAGGAGGATCACGCAGCTTTCGTTCGTCAACCTGTTCAACAGGGGACTCGTCTACAAGGCGAACTTCCCCGTCAACTGGTGTCCCGGATGTATGACCGCTCTCGCAGATGCGGAGGTAGAGTACAAGGACAACGTCAACAAGCTGAACTACATCAAGTTCTACTTCGCGGACAACAAGGATGAGTACATGCTCATCGCAACCACCAGGCCCGAGCTGCTCTGCACATGCAAGGCGGTTGCCGTCCACCCGGACGACAAGGAGAAGGCGAAGCTGGTCGGAAAGGAGCTAATCACACCTCTGTTCGGGAGGAAGGTCAAGATCATCTCCGATCCCAAGGTCAAGATGGACTACGGAACCGGAAATGTCATGATCTGTACCATCGGAGACAAGGACGATCTCGAGTGGACCATGAAGTACCACTTCGAGATGGAGAAGGGAATCGACGAGCAGGGAAAGATGACCGAGCTCGCCGGAAAGTACGCCGGAATGCCCGTCCTCGAAGCGAGGGATGCGGCGATCGAGGACCTCAAGACCGAGGGATTCATGGTCAAGCAGGAGGATAACCCCCAGCAGGTCTCCATCTGCTGGAGATGCCACACGCCCATCGAGTTCCTTCAGGTTCCCCAGTGGTTCCTCAAGACCACCGATTTCAAGGAGGCTGTCCTCAAGAGGGCCGAGGAGATCAACTGGTTCCCCGAGTTCATGAAGGTCAGGCTTCAGGATTGGACAAACTCCCTCAGCTGGGATTGGGTCCTCTCCAGGCAGCGTGTCTTCGCCACACCGATTCCCGTATGGGAGTGCGCAAAGTGCGGCCACGCCGTCTGCGCCACCGAGGCGATGTGCTATTGTGACCCGACGCTCGACAAGCCCCCGGTGGAGAAGTGCCCCGAGTGCGGCGGAGACCTCGTCGGATGCATGGATGTGTTCGATACATGGATGGATTCCTCCGGATCGTCACTCTACAACACATTCTGGGGAAGGGACGAGGAGCTCCACAAGAAGCTGTTCCCGATGTCCCTCAGGCCGCAGTCCCACGACATCATCAGGACCTGGGCGTTCTACTCCATCCTGAGGGCCGACCAGATCGAGAACTCGATCCCCTGGGAGAACATCATGATCCACGGATTCATCATGGCGCCGGACGGAACCCCGATGCACTCATCGATAGGAAACGTCATCGATCCCATCCCAATACTGGAGAAGTACGGAGCAGATGCTCTCAGATACTATGTCACTACATGCTCACTCGGAATCGACCATGCATTCAGGGAGAAGGATGTCATCCGTGGAAGCAAGATCTGCAACAAGGTCTACAACATCGGAAACTTCGCAAGCAGGTTCTTCGACAACGTGCCCAAGGAGTGTAACAGTCTGAGGCTCTCCGACAGGTGGATCATCAGCAAGTACTCCAAGACCGTCAAGGCGGTCACGGATTCCATGGAAGTCTACGAGTTCGACAAGGCGATGAAGGTCCTCGAGGACTTCATCTGGCACGAGCTCGCCGACAACTACATCGAGATGATCAAGGGAAGGACCGACGATGCCGTCAAGTACGCCCTGTACAACGTCCTCCTGGGAAGCATGAAGCTCCTCGCACCTATGATGCCCCACATCTCGGAGGAGGTCTACCAGAACAACTTCAAGGCCATCGACGGCGGAGTATCCATCCACCTTACGAGCTGGCCCGAGCCCATGTTCATCGATGAGGATGCGGAGGCCGCAGGAGAGAAGCTCTCCGAGGTCCTCGCCACGATCCGTGCATGGAAGGGAGAGAAGAAGATCCCTCTCAACGCAGAGCTCGCCATGATCGAGTTCGTCGGAGCGGATGCCACTGTTCTCTCTTCAGCGATGGATGACATCAAGGAGACCACTAAGGCCAAGGAAGTCAAGGTCGAGGCAGAGGCTAAGCTGACAGAGGAGGTCATCGGTGTCAAGCCGATCCACGCCAAGCTCGGACCCGCCTTCAAGGCACAGGCGAAGGGAATCGTCGCAGCACTCTCAGCGACCGATCCCGCCAAGGCCGCAGAGGCTCTGTCCAAAGGTTCCATCGACCTCGATGTCGACGGGGAGAAGGTCAACGTTCCCGCCGAGTTCTTCGAGCTCGACAAGCGTCTAATGCTCGAGGGAAAGGCCGTCGAGACCATCCAGATCGGAAACATCCTCGTACTCATAGAGCAGTAAACATTTCAGCCGGGGAGACCCGGCTCTTTTTTCTCTATTCATTTGTTGAAACCGTTAATTATCATGCTATCCATCCGTGGTGCATGACAGAAAAGGCCGCGGCGGAGGGAAGGGGGCGTTCGTTCCCGTTCGTCCGTATCGCAGGACAGGACGAGATGAAGCTTGCGCTGCTCCTGAACGTGGTGGACCCTTCGATCGGGGGTGTTCTCATCACCGGGCAGAAGGGTACAGCCAAATCTACAACCGTGAGGGCATTGGAGGAGATACTCCCCGAGAGGACCGTATCAAAAGGATGCCAGTTCGGATGCGATGTATCCAATCCGGAGAACATGTGCGAGATCTGCAGGGCAAAGTTAGAGGCGGGCACCATCGAGCCCGTATCAAAGAGCATGAGGGTCATAGAGCTCCCGCTAAATGCCACCGAGGACAGGGTCTCCGGTACATTGGATGTGGAGTACATGCTCACACACGGAGAGAAGAAGTTCGAAGGAGGCGTCTTGGCGCAGGCTAACGGAAACATCCTCTATGTCGACGAGGTCAACCTTCTGGACGACCATGTCGTCGACCTCCTCCTTGATTCGGCGGCTATGGGAAGGAACTATGTCGAGAGGGAGGGCGTATCGTTCACGCACCCTTCGAGGTTCATCCTAATAGGGACCATGAACCCCGAGGAGGGTTCGCTTCGCCCCCAGCTCCTTGACAGGTTCGGAATGGCCATCGAGGTCGGCGGGATGATGGACCGCAAGGTCAGGGCCCAGATCGTCAAGGAGAGGCTGAGGTTTGACAGCGACCCCGTTTCTTATCTCGAATCATGCAGGGAGGAGACCGAGGCTCTCAGACAGAGGATAGCGAACGCCAGAACGATTCTCGGGAGCGTGGAATGTCCCGACCATATCGTGGACCTTGTAGTGGACATCTCGATCGAGTACGGCATCGAAGGGCACAGGGCGGATCTGGCCATGATGCGCGCAGCTATCGCCTATGCGGCATTGAACGGCAAGACCAAGGTCACCAAGCAGGATGTCGAGGACACGGCATCGCTGGTCCTCAGGCACCGTCTGCAGAAGAACATATTCGAAGGATCCAATTTCGATAATTCAACACTCATCCAATGTATATTCAATCATTTGGAATGAATCCCCGTTACTCGCAGATATGCGGTCTCGAGGAGGCGAAGCTCGCCATACAGTGCCTTCTGGTCGATCCGGATATGAAAGGGATCCTCATCAAGGGTCCTCCGGGCGTCGGGAAGAGCGTGCTCATGCGTTCCCTTGTGGATGCGGGTGTCATAGACGAACCCGTTCATCTCCCTATCAATGCCGACGACAGCCAGATATTCGGAGCCCTCGATGTGGAGGAGGCCATTTCCACGGGGAAGGTCGTTCTGTCAGACAGCATCCTGTCAAGGGCGGACGGCCACATCCTGATGATAGATGACCTCAATTTGTTCGATACGAAGCTCATGCATACGATGATGGGCCAGATTATCCAGGGGCGCGTATTGGTCGAGAGGGACGGCATATCTGTGAGCTATCCGTGCAGCACCAAGGTGGTCGCAACGGTTAACACCAAGGAGATGGCCCTCGAGAGGACCATATCTGATCTTTTCGATATCTGTGTCACCATCCTGCCTTCCACGGACAGAGAGTTCAGGGCGGAGGTCATACGTACCAATCTCAGTGAGCCTCCGGTGGACTGCAACCGTGTGGCCGAGACCGTGGCAAATGCCAAGGGGAGGCTGAAGGATGTCGAGATAACAGACGACATCGTCGATGCCGTGACCGGCGTATGTACTGGGCTCGAGATAGAGGGAGTCAGAGGAGACATAGCGGCCGTCAGGACCAGCAGGGCCCTGGCCGCTCTGGACGGCAGGAAGATAATCTCGAGGGAGGACGTCAGCACCGCCGTCGTACTGGCTCTGACGCATCGCCGCATCCCCAAGGAGGAGGATCCGGAGGAAGAGGATGACAAGCCGAAGATAGAATCTGGATTCGACAAATACCTCTCGATGAACCACGATAGGGAGGAGAAGGAGCAGACATCAGAGCCCGACATCCCCGTGAACCTCAACCAGAAGGCCTCGGATGAGAGGGAGATGACTTTCTCCGAGGAGATCTCAGCCGATATAGGCGAGATGTTCGAAGCCATCGATCTCGCTGACGAGATCTGGAAGGAGGCGTACAACGACCCGTTCCTCAAGAGGAAGATGATGAAGGGGGAGGACCGCAACGGAAGGTACATCTCGTCGAGGAACTACAATAACGGTACCATAGCGATAGATGCCACCATACGCAGTTCCGCACCCTATCAGAAGAGGAGAGGGTCGCAGGGGAGGATGGACATCCGCAAGCAGGACCTCCGCGAGAAGATATGCGTATCTGATCCGAAATGCATGTTCCTGTTCATGGTCGACGTCAGCGGTTCGTTGGTCGCCAAAGGCCGTATACGTTACGTCAAGGCGGCGATCATGGCCATGCTGTCCGACCACTACGTCCGTCGCGACACGGTAGGCATCATGACGTTCAATCAGGGCCACATAGGCATAGTGAAGGAACCGTCCCGTTCGGTCGGGGACGTCCATCAGAAACTTGTGGATATGAAGGTCGGGAAGGGGACGCCCCTCAGCGAGGCGATAAAGTTCGCGGACGATTACCTCCGTGTTTACCGCAAACGCAACCCGTATGACATCTGCTTCGTCATAATGATGACTGACAGCGATGCAACCACATCCATGTTCAAGGGTGCGGACCCGTACGAGGAGGCGCTGGCGGTCGCATGCACCGTCAACCATACCGATGTGGGATGGACCCTTATCGAGACTTCCGGACTCATAGACAAGACCAAGGGAAGGCGCATGGCCGAGGCTCTCGGCGCGAGGTACATCCTCTTGGACGATGTCAAAATGGATCTTCACGCCTATGAGGAATGGACAATCTTATGATATGATGACAAATAATTTTCGTTGTATCGAAAACTTTTCACATTTTGATTAAAGTTTTCGTTTGAACGAAAATATTTTTAATACAGGCGCTGATGCTCAAGTATGGAATTCCTGAAACGTGACATGTATCTGGAACGCATCCGTCCTTTCTACCAGTCGGATCTGATAAAGATCCTGATAGGGATGAGGAGATGCGGTAAATCAACGATAATGAAGCAGATCATGCAGGAGCTGAAGGATTCCGGAATCGAAGACAGTCACATCCTGTACATCAACTTCGAACTGATCAGATACCGCGACATATGTGATGCAGTATCTTTGGAATCATACATCTCGGAACGTTTGGGGGATTCCGAAAGGTATTACCTGTTCTTCGATGAGATCCAGAAGGTGAAGGATTTCGAGGACGCGGTCAATTCGTTGAGGGTGTCCAATGACTGCAGCATATTCATCACAGGCTCCAATGGGAAGTTGCTGTCATCTGAGCTCAAGACTGAACTGACAGGGCGCTATGTGGAGTTCCGCATCCAACCATTCACATACCGTGAGGTTGTGATGCTCAAAGGGCTCAACGGCAAGAGTACAGGGGAGGAGACATTCTCCGACTATGTAAGATGGGGCGGTCTGCCGCAGAGATTCTATTTCGAAAGGGAGAGCGATATCCGCACCTACCTCGAGGACGTATACGAGTCCATAGTGGCCAGGGACATCGTACAGAGGTTCAATGTGAAGAACCCGGAGATGCTCTCCAGGATATCCGATTACCTTATCGACAATTCATCGAGGCTGTTCTCTGTGAATGCCGTGGTCGAGTACATCAGGAGCAGCGGTGTATCGATATCCACGGAAACGGTGTATAACTATGTCTCATTCGTTGTGAGTTCGCTCATCGTGGACAGAGTGAGACGTTACGATACCAAAGGTAAGAGGATACTGTCCTCCAGCGAGAAGTTCTACTGCGTGGATACAGGTATGAGGAACATACGTTCAGTGGATGCGGATTCGGATATCGGCGTGAATCTGGAGCTCATTGTGTACAATGAGCTTATAGCACGCGGATACAGCGTCTGCATAGGGGTCACGAAGAATTCCGAAATAGATTTCATAGCTGAACGCAACGGTGTCAAAACATATGTCCAGGTCACGTATCTCATGTCCGAGAAGAGCACCGTGGAAAGGGAGTTCGGAGCGTTCCGGCAGATCCCTGACAATCATGCGAAATACGTCCTGTCTACCGACAGGTTCGACATGTCGCATGACGGTATCATCCATCTCAATCTGATCGACTGGCTCCTCGGGAACACCAAGGGCGGAAACGAGTTCGAGAAGTTGTGAGAAAAAATCCGGCCGAAGCCGGTAATTGATTTCGGATTCAGTCCTGGATCACACGGACGGTGATTCTCTTGGACTTGAATTTGGCCTTGGTGAGGTCCATGGTCATCCTGTTTCCGAAGTCCTTGTGGACCTCGACTATGGATGAGTCGTCACCGATGGTGATCTTTCCGATGGAGACGTCTCTGATCCTGGCGTTGCGGATGATGAAATCCGCGAGAGAGACCTTCTTGAACCCATCGTTCTTACCGAGGTTGACCTCGAATCTGCACATTCCGAAAACATCGCAGATTTGATCGTAATCAACGACTCTTTTGATGGTATCTTTGGTCCCTTCCTCTGCCTCAGGCACATCCCTCTTCTGGATGTCCATACCCGTACGCATCTCGAACTCCTTGACGAGGTGCTGCTCCTCGGATGTGACGAATGATACTGCCATTCCGGCTTTGCCTGCTCTTCCGGTCCTTCCGATACGGTGGATGTAGGTATCGATGTCATCGGGCATATCGTAGTTGATGACATAGGTGACATCATCGATGTCCAGTCCCCTGGCGGCGACATCGGTCGCGATGAGGATGTCGACTCCGTCTCCTTTGAAATCCTTCAGGACTCTCTCCCTCTTGAACTGGGGCATGTCTCCGTGGATCGCCTCGATCTTGTAGTCCAGGTCCTTGAGCCTCTCCTCGAGTGTGTCGACCATCTTCTTGGTCTGACAGAAGATCAGCGCCTTGGGCTGGTCGATGTCAAGTATCCTGCACAGTGCCCATGACTTGTTCCTCCTTCCGACGGAGATGTATGTCTGGGTGATGTTGTCGAGGACGACCTCGTCCTGGGATACGGAGATCTCCTTGGGCATGGTCATGTAGTCGTATGCGAGCTGTTTGACATTCTCCTGCATGGTAGCGGAGAACAGGAGCGTGTGCCTCTTCGCCGGCATGGCCTTGAGGATGAACTCGATATCCTCGATGAATCCCATGTCCAGCATCCTGTCGGCCTCGTCGAGGACCATAGTCTTGATCTCGCTGAGGTTGAGGGCTCCTCTAGTTACCATGTCTCTGACACGCCCGGGGGTTCCGGCGATGATGTCGCAGCCCTCCTGGAGCTTCTTGATCTGGCCCTCGATACTGGCTCCTCCGTAGATCGGGAGGGACACGTGCTTGGTGTACTTGGAGAGTTTAGTGAGCTCTCCGGAGACCTGGTTGGCCAGTTCCCTGGTGGGGACCAGGACGATTGCTGAGGGAACCTTGTTTCCTGCGGGGATGGTTCCGAGAACTATTGATCCGTAGGCACCCGTTTTTCCGGTTCCGGTCTGGGCCTGTGCGAACATATCGATGCCCTCGAGACCGACGGAGATGGAGCTGACCTGGATGGGGGTCGGCTCTTCCCAGCCCATGTCATCCATTGCTTTCGCGATATCCTCGGGTATGCCTATTTCCATGAATTTTGAGATCATATCAATCACTGATCTGAAACACTGCCTGCGACTGACACAGACAACCTTCCTTTTCTGAAAGGGCGTATTATAAAGTTATTTATAAAGAAGATGTAGAAGACGTTTATTTAAGGGTAAGAAAGTCAGGTTTTCCTCTTGGAGAGTTTGTCCTTGCACCTCTCCTTTTCAGGGGCGAGCTCGGCCTTGATTTTCTTGCCGTTGAGCTTCGTCATGTTGACGGACCTGATGACATCGTCGGCACGGTTGGCGGCGACTTCCACGAAGGATGAGTTGCCGGACAGACCTATGCGTCCGATCATGTCCTCGGGGATCCCGGAGCACCCGGTTATGTAGGATACAAGCTCCGTGCGGTTGGTCCCCGCCGTCTTCCCGATGTTGAGCGATACGACCTTCAGGTCCATCTGGACCTCGGGCCTGTCCTTCTTGATCGTGGCCTGGACCTTGACCTTGTGGCTCCTGACAGGTTGGTCCCTTATCTCCTCCGGTTCGGGGTGAAGCGCCTTGAGCTCCGGGTTGGAGATCTGTATCTTGGATATTTGCTTCCTGGTGACCCTCTCCACGGATTTACCCATGTAATCCTCGTAAGCGGGGATGCGGCGGTCCTCCTTGGGTGTGATGAATGTGATGGATACTCCCGTTCTTCCCGCCCTTCCTGCACGTCCGATGCGGTGGGTGTAGGTCTCCGGATCCAAGGGTGCATCGTAGTTCACGACACACTCTATGTTGTCGATGTCTAGTCCTCTTGCGGCAACATCCGTTGCGACGAGGATGTCCATCCTGTTGTTCTTGAATCCGCGGATGGTCTTCTCCCTTCTGATCTGCGGCATGTCGCCGTGGATGGCACCGATCTTCAGACCCTCCTGGCTCATGCCTTCGTACAGGTCGTCGACCATCGATTTGGTGGCGCAGAAGATCAGCATCTTCGGGTTGCCGTTGGCCATGATGTCCCTGAGCACATCGATCTTCCCGTTGCGCTTGACCTCGATGTAGTACTGTTTTACGAGGTCGGATACCAGTTCGTCATGGGATACCGAAATGTCGGACGGATCCTTCATGACCCTGCCGGCGATATCGTAGATCTCGTTGGATATTGTCGCGGAGAACATCAGGGTATGCCTCTTCTCGGGCGTCATGGATACGAGGTTCATGATGTCGTCCACGAATC
>DAXB01000075.1 GCA_002506175.1 Methanomassiliicoccaceae archaeon UBA113 | reverse complement strand
TTTTTTATGTAGGCGTTTCAATCATTCAGTCAGGAGTGTGTTATATGTTCAGTGACAAGGATAAGTCCGCCGATATTTCATTGGATGAACTGAAAGAGATAGTGCACCCTATTGCTTTACGCTACAACATCAAACGTATCTATCTGTTCGGTTCTCGCGCAAGAGGCGATAACGATGCAGATAGCGACTTTGATTTCATCATCTTGTGTCCTGAGGAAATGGGCCTTATAGGTTTGACCAATTTCCGTAATGAGCTTATGAACGCATTGAATAAGCCAGTGGATTTTGCATATGAGGATTACCTTACAAGCGGATTCAATTCAATCGTCGGTCAAGACAAGGTGCTGGTCTATGAATCATGAAGATCGCAGACCGCTTGGAGATTTGAGGGAAAACCTACATTGGATAATCGGATATTCGGACGGAATAGAAGATTATCTGACATATTTTAACCGCAGTTATGAGGATTTCATCGAGAACGAGATGTTTCAAGACTGTTGCCTTGCAAAGATCGGTCAGATTGCGGAATGTCTGAACAGGATTAGTAAGAATCACAAAGCGGAATATGATGAGTACTTCGTACCGATTGTTGGAGAGTTCCACGGTATGAGGGACATAACAATCCATCAGTATGAGAACATCAATTATCGCATCATCTGGATATTCCCCACTAAAGAGCGGCTGATGATAAAGAATGCTGCTCAAAAATGTTTGGAATACATTGATTCTGTGGGATAATCGGGTATATATCACGAAAATAATAAGTGAAGACTCTGTCGGGCTCATCAAAGAACACTTGTCTGAACTCGACCTTACGTTTCCTTTGGATGATGAGGGTGCGTGTTATAGGATTATCAAATACTTTGAACCGATGGATGGTGGCATCTGTTACGATCTTAGTACGAGCAATGACGAAAAAGACAGAAAGCTTTTGGATGATGTCGATCGCATAATCCTCGAGTTCCAAACTCTGGAGGATCCGATAGATTATCAGGATTTGGAACGCAGGTTGAAGTCTTAAAACAAACCGGGGAGCCCACTCATATCGTCAGCCAGATGGTCGTTTTTATTGGATAGTGGGCAATTCTGTTGTCTTTCAGAAAACTCTCCCCTGTACGTCGCGCTCCCAACCTCATTATATCGACAACCCATGTCAATCAACCATGAGATGCAGGATAGGGGAGTTCTCCAAGCTGGGCAAGGTATCCGTCAAGACTCTGAGGTATTACGAGTCGGAGGGCCTCCTCGTGCCGGCCTACACAGATCCATGGAACGGTTACAGATACTATCTGCCGGAGCAGCTGAACGAGCTAGGACTCATCAGGGAGTACCGTTCTGCGGGGTTCAGCATATCGGAGATCAGGGAGATCATATCAGACGGAGATCCCAAGCAGCACCTGGACATCCTCCGCAGGAATCTGGAGGAACGCATCTCGAAGATAGACAGCATAACGGAGAGGATCAGCAACATGTCGTACAATTATGAGATCAAGACTTTGAAACCATGTACCGTCGCATACATGCATGGTGTAATCCCGTCATACGCGGACCTGACATCCTTCGTGTTCAGGTTCGCTGAGCTCTGTCAGCAGTCCAACCCCCAGCTCAGGTGCTCCGAGGATTACTGTTTCGTTACATACACATGCCCCGAGTATCAGGAGAAGGATATCGAGCTCACCTACTCGCAGCAGGTCGACGAGGCCGGGATGGAGACGGATGAGATCAAGTTCAAGGACTTGAAGGAGACTGTGGCCGTCTGCGTGAAGCATTACGGCAGATATGACAGGCTCGGAGAGGCCTACGCATTCGCCATAGGGATCATCCAGAAGGAAGGTTACGAGATATCGGATTCCGCCAGGGAGTGCTACATAGACGGATGCTGGAACAAGGAGAACGAGGACGAGTGGCTTACGGAGATACAGATTCCCATAAGGGTGAACTGAGTACGATCCCGCCCAATTCTCGGGGATCATCCGAGCCTTTCGCCGAATCTGCAGGCGATCTCAACGATCTTGGACAATGTGTCCTTGTTCACAACCTTGGATGTCTGGAAGGTATTCCATTCATCGCCCAGGGTGTCGTCTACGAAGAGGATTGAGGCTATGGGCATTCCGTGGTATTCGGACATGGCATACAGCGTGGAGCATTCCATCTCCACGCCTATGCATCCCAACGATTTCATGCGGTCAACGAGTTCTTTGGTCTCTCTGAACATGGCATCGGTAGACCATACCGGGCCCGATACGTAAGTGAGCCCGTAATCATCCATAAGTTCCTTCAGTAACCCGCAGTACCTGGATCCGATGGAATCCGAGGGTTCCGCATAATAGAAGCTGGTGCCTTCTCCGCGATACGCTTCCGTCGGTATCACGAAGGTGCCGGAGGCGGCATCATCGCTCAACCCTCCGCACGATCCGAAGAACAGGATCTTCCTGGCGCCCTTGGCGATCGCCCTCTCGAGGAATATCGCCGTCGCCGGCGATCCTATAGGCGTCTGGTAGAGGCCTATCGTTCCGCCGTTGCTCAATGTTATCGAGTACACGGTGACGGGGCTGCATTCTTTCAGGACAGATACGGGCCTGAATTTGTACAGGTCTTTGATGATATCGAGTATGCGGTCCTCGAACACGACCAGGACGGTATCGGGGACGGAGTCGTCGGTCTCGAGGGATACTATGCTGGATCCTTTGCTGAGAGGCATTCCGAAGATGTTGTTCATATCGGAGCTTTCGAAGGTATTCGGCCGATATAAAATCGTCATCGGCCCATTAGTTGTTTCTTGACAAAATCATATCACAAAACTACAACCGTGCCGCGAACTGGCTATGAGTTCTTAGGAAACGTTCTCAGGCATAATCCCATAATTTTATTATATCCATGACATACGCACTTCTGCAGATGAAGATAAGAGGTCTTGGAGGGGTCGTCAATGGATGACGTTGTGATTATTACGGCTATCCTCACATTGGTTGCGGGAATCGGAGTTTTCCTTACAGCCTGTTCCATGTTGAGTTCGAACATAGAGTCGGTCAGCAGTAAGAAGATGAAGGCACTGTTCTCCAAAGCCTCCAAGAGCAAGCTGTCGGGAGTCGGAATAGGTGCTGTCGTCACGGCGGCTATCCAGAGCTCCGGAGCCACCACCATCATGGTGATGGGATTCGTGAATGCGGCAGTGATGTCGCTTCCGCTCGCTGCGACAATCGTATTCGGTTCCAAGATCGGTACAACCATAACGGCTCAGATTGCGGCTTTCGGAATGGTCGGGGATTCGATCTCGATGGCTGCCATATTTGCGGCATTCGCCGGAATCGGAGCCTGCATGACATTCTTCTCCGGCAAGGAGAACATGAAGATATGGGGAGGACTCATCACCGGTTTCGGACTCCTTTTCGTGGGACTCGCCATGATGACGGATTCGATGAGCGGTTTCGCCCAGATGGAATCGGTCAAGCAGTTCCTCGCCGGAATCGATAATGTCATCCTTCTGCTGTTTCTGGGAATCGGGCTCTCGGCATTGGCTCAGAGCTCTTCCGTCGTCACGACTTTGCTCATAGCAATGCTTGTGACCGGACTGATCGATCTGGAGCAGGGAATCTATCTCGCTTTGGGATCGAACATCGGAGCATGCGTACCCGTGCTCCTCGCCGGATGGGCGAGTACCGATAACGCTAAGAGGGTCGCTCTCATCCTGCTGATTTTCAACATCATCGGTGTCACTATACTGACTATAGCCGGTCTTGTTATGGGTACCATGGGAATAACGTACTCTGGAATGTTCAATGCGATGTTCCCAGGCGCACCTGCGACCGCACTTGCGATGTTCCACACGATATCCAACGTGGTGTTCGTGATCATCATGCTGCCTCTGACCGGCTGGCTTGTGAGAGTTCTGTTCAGGTTGGTTCCGGAACGCAAAGGGTTCGATAAGAAGGGCGAACCGCACCTCTATTACCTGGATGAATACATGCTGAAGAACCCCCCGCTCGCAATTCAGCAGGCGAAGAAGGAGGTCCTCAACATGGCGGATATGGCCATGGACAACTACCGCCTGGCCATCCACATGGTATCCACCATGGACTTCTCCGAGAAGAAGCATTTCTATGAAGTTGAGGAGGAGCTGAACTATCTGGACAAGGAGATCAGCAGATACATGGTCATGTTATCGGAGCATGTCCTGTCCGACAAGGATCAGACCTACGTGTCCACGGTTTATCACACCACCTGCGACCTTGAGCGTATCGGCGATTATGCGAAGAATATCGTCGAGTATGCGGAGAAGATGGATTCCCAGTCCGAGAGTTTCTCCGAGATGGCCCTCGGCGAGATAGCCCAGCTCAAGATTCTGATCGATGACCTTTATGACAAGATCAGAGCCGCTTACGAGAATGCCGACAGGTCTGTCCTGGAGCAGGCGTATCTGATCGAAGACAAGGTTGACGACATCACCGCAACGATGGCAACCAACCACGTTCACAGGCTCAATCTGGGGAAGTGCACATTGGATGTCGGTTCGGAGTTCCTCTCTCTCACATCGGACTCCGAGAGGGTGGCAGACCATCTTATCAACATGGGGAAGACGATAAAGCTGTACACTTGAACGGAAGATGGTCCCCGTCATTGTTAGACTGTGCGGCGGATCAGTTCTGCATGCGTCATGGCACAATGTCTCGCAGGTCAGCGATTCACAGATGCACTCTGCATCGGCTTAATTCTCACATCAGGAAGCTTGTGTACACGGCGCTCAATATGAACGCGAGCAGACCGAACAGCATTCCGATCTTCGCCTTCTTCTGGGCCTTGTGAGGGTCGGAGAACACCTTGTACGCACAGTAGAAGAAGATGACGTCCGCGATGACGACGATCCAGTAGAGATAGTTCGACGGGTTGAGGATGATCGGGTACCAGCTGAGGACGGGTCCTGCGATGAAGAATACCGCGGCCACGATTGATGCGTTCCTCACGCCGATTGACATCGGCAACGTCTTACGGCATCCCTTGTCGCTCTCCATGTCCTCGATGTCCTTCGAGATCTCCCTTCCGACGGATACGAGGGCGGCCATTCCGCCGACCGCGATGTTGGCTGCGACATCTCCCACGATGGCTCCCGCAAGCAGGAACACCATGCCCGTGAGTACTGCGATGACGATGTTCCCGATGAATCCTCTCTGTTTGAGTGTGAGCTCGTACAGGGCCATCAGGATGCAGGCTATGATGACGATCGCGATGCAGTAGGCATCCCTCGTGATGAGGGAAAGGATGCATGACACGACCAGCATCACGATTCCCGCATTCCTCGCCTGAACGGGTGTAAGCAGCCCTTTCGGGACGGGACGGTCCGGGTGAGCGGTCTTATCGATGTCCGCATCGATGTAATCATTGAGCGAGTTACCTCCGGCCACGAAAGTGAATACCACGGCAGCGCCTACGATGAGGTTGACCCAATGGTCGAACATCGATGTCCCGGCAGCCATGAACGCAGCGATGAATATCGCTAAGCACCCTATGGTGGCATTTCCCAGTCTGAACAGCTGGAGATACTTGTTCATGGTCTCTCCTAACCGCTAACTTGTATATAGGCAATGTCGAAACGTATTCGACATTTGCGAACGGCTACCTTTATCAATATAATGTGGTTACCGTTCAATATCAGAGTGTGTGGCTCATGGGTATCGAAGAGATTTTCCCAATCAGTATGAACGACGTGTACGCGCTTATTGCCGTATACGTTCTGATCGTGGTCGTTCTGGCCGTTGCTTTGATCATCCAGAAGAAGACCGGTGACAAGTACGATATCCGTAAGATCATCCATGTCGGAATCGGAAACTTCGTGTTCCTCTGGTGGATGTTCGAGCATGCATGGGTGATGGAGGTCTTCTTCGCAGTCCCGTTCGCCATAGTATTGTTCCTGGCCATGCTGAAGGACAACGCGGTCGCCAACTCCACACTCGGCGACATCTCTAAGAACAAGGGTCACAAACAGGGTCTGTTCCTGTACGTGGTCAGCATCATCATACTGGTGGCTTTATGTTTCAACAGCCACTGGTCCGCCGCATCCATCGGTATCATCGCCATGACCTGGGGAGACGGATTCGGAAGCATCATCGGAAAGAAGTACGGGAAGCACAAGACCATCAACGGCAAGTCGCTCGAGGGAACCATCGGTGTCCTCGTCGTCACAGCCGTGGTATCGATGGTCCTCATGGCATTCCTCGGTTGCATGCCTCTTCCGGCTGGAACCGGAATCGTGCTCCAGGGAATCATCCCGATATGGGCCATATGCATCATCGCGGGAGCCGTTGTGGCTTTCACGGAGACGGTCACCCCCGGATGGATCGACAACCTCGTCAACTGTCTGGTCGTCACCGGCGTGATGATTCTCCTCGGATTGTAATCGCATGACCTGGTATGCAGTGGATGGAATGGACGGTTCGGGGAAGACGACATCCTCGGATTTCATCAAGGCTCATTTGGAGTCCCAGGGCCGCAAGGTCTTCGAGGTAACCCATCCCAACTCCGCGACCGCATGCGGCAGGACCGCAGCCAAGTACCTGCAGGTACCGGGGAAACCCGCTGTTCTGATCTCCACCCTCTTCTACATATTCGACGTCCTGGGCTCCCTCAGGTACAAGAGGAAGCACGGTTCCGAGTACGATGATGTGATCTTCGTCAGATACAGCCTGGCAGTTGCATATCTGCCGGAGAAGCTGTGCAAACCGGTGTACAATCTCATCGAGCTCGTCCTGCCTATCCCGGAGGTCAAGATCTATGTGGATATCGAGCCCAAGATCGCGCTCGACCGTATCCTGGAAAGGGGAGAGGCATTAGAGGTTTTCGAGACCATAGGGAGTCTTGAGAAGACCCGCAAGAGGATGAAGCTCGTAACCGACAGCTGGCTCACTGTCGACAACTCAGGTACGGTTGAGGAGACCCAGCGTCAGACTCTTGAGATTCTCGATTCTGTGAGGGCTAACTGATGCACGATCCAACCAGCAAGTTCTCTGGAACGATCTCCCCGAGAGCAGAGAAGGTCGCGAAGATAATCTCGCTCGTGGAGCAGCCGCCGTTCCTTTCCATTCTGCCTTTCGTTCTCATCTGCATGCTCATGTCGAAGGATACTTTGACAGGCGTGTTGGGTTCCGTTATCGCCGTTTTTGCGGCCGTCGTCTTGCCTGTTGTCAATATCATGTATTTTTCCAGGAAGTTCGACAATAGCGACCATTTGGACGTCGAGAACAAGGATCAGAGGATGAGGCCTTTGGTGATCGGTGTTATCTGTTATGCCATCGGAACCGCACTCTTGTATGTTATAGGGGCGCCGTGGATCGCCGTCGTGCTGATGATATGCTATACCGTGGTCACGGCCATAATAGCTGCTATCACGCCTCATTGGAAGATCAGCATCCATGCATGCGGTGTAATCGGCCCGTCTATGGGGCTGACCATTGCATTCGGTCCGATCGGCCTTCTGTATTTCCTTCTGCTCCCCCCGGTTATGTGGAGCCGTTATGTCCTTTTGAAGCACACTCCCTTGCAGCTCGTGATGGGCGCTGTAGTGGGATTCGTGATCAGTGCGGTTATCTTCCTTTTATTGCTTTGAATCTTACTTTCCGTAATGGGCGAAGATTCGGTGTCCAGAAGTGTGCAACGAATAACTAAGTATTGAGCAGACTATTCACCACCACCTACCTGTCAGGTCCGCCAGAATTTGTTTTCGAAGATGGTTGCATTGAACGCAATTCGGGAAACATAAACGATGCAACCGCTTCATTCTAGTTGCATCCCATTTATTTTTTGAATCAGTAGAAACAATAAAGGAAGAGATGACGGCCGAAGCCGTCATAGGTTTATTCAGTTCTTGCTGCGGATGGGTGCGACGTAGCCGGGTTCGCAGAACTCTCCATACTCGCAACCGATGCGCCTGACTTCGACTTCGTCGATGAGCTGGTCCTTCTCGTAGAGCTTGAGAGTTCCCACTCCGTTTCCTCCGTTCC
>DAXB01000019.1:23226-63041 GCA_002506175.1 Methanomassiliicoccaceae archaeon UBA113 | reverse complement strand
CCATCTTCTTCAAACTGTTTTTCTGCCTCTTTCTGATTTTCAGTGGGTAATCAGTAATGAAAACAACTCAACTAACAGTGATCGATAAGTTATCCTTCATGAGGAGCGCAAGCGACGAATCGTTGAAGCCAGAGGCTTCGCGAACGAAGTGAGCAAGGGATTGTTCATGCTTTTTTGCTCCCATGAAAGGGGTGAATAATACTCTTCATTGCTTGATTCCAAAATTGAAACATCTGGCCCACTGAAAATCAGAAAGAACCTCAAATACACACGGATGACTTGTCTTGGGGTGCGTTTCCCAATCATTTGTTGTACGAGATAATAGCTGAAAGTTAATGATAAAGGGTTTAAGCCGCATAAGCCGGCATTGGGGTTTCAGGCCAGCATAAGGTCGAAGATGATTACCATCTGTGATCCGCTATCGCTGGCTGCCATACCTGTGATGGTTAGCTTCGAAAGGTCGTCAGAGAACTGCCCAGTGTAACTACCGTGGTAGACCTCCCCGTCCAAGAAGACGAACTCAGACACTCCTATAATGGAATGCGTCATTCCGCATGTGACGAAAGTCCAATCGGAGAATGCAGCCTTGTTCTCCTGTGTCATCTTGACTATGTCATTGTACTGGTATGTGATGGTTATCTTTGTCTCCAGACTGTAATAGTCGGTGGAGTCGCAGAAGAAATTCGTACCAACATATGTTTTGCCCTCGAGGTCTAAGAACACCGGGTTCGGGGCCTCCGTCCCTTCCTCATCGAAGCGGATGCAAATCGCCTTGGAGGGGTCTCCAATAGCAAATCCGGTGAATTTCATCGCTGTTTTTAATGATTCTATCATGTATGTGGTAATCTGCCCCTCATATGGACAAATTGATGTGAGTCCGAATCTTCCTGGCAGAGATATGTGATTCATCTCTTTGACTTCGTTACTTAAACGGTCTGTCTGTATGATTTTGAATGTTATTATTCCGTGGTAGTCCTTCACATCTGCTATCGCAATGTCATATCTGTCACTAACATCGGTGAAGATGCTTCCATCGAGGAACCATAAGCCTTGAGTAATCCAGCTCTTTGTCAAAATAGGGTCCGAATCAGGCCAAAAAGTGCTCTGTTCACCATATTTCACGAATTTCATCACGAATCCGGTATTGAGTAATTAACAGTAAAGGCTGAATCCATGAAGCTGTGCATTTGTTAATCCTCGCTTGATTATATTTACTCCAAATTCACGAATAATGATCGACTCATCATCGAAATTCGGGGTATTTCCAACATCTTTTTATGCAACTAGGATTATTGCAATATCATAGTAGGAGACAGCCCCTTGCACGGAGAAATCCAACTGTCTCCTCTATTCGCTTTTATTTATCATCTATGCATAACGATGGTACGGTATCATGGTAAATCAGGGAACTTTCTTTGACGAAATCACCACTTCAGGGGATGTCGAGATAAAAAGTGGTCTCTGTAACCTATGCAAGGGTACTAGGCGTCTCTGTGGTAAACCGAGATGCCCACTTATGTTGAAATTCTACGCCCACAAGTTCGCTGCACCCGATATAAAGAGCAAAGATATTGCTGGGTGCTCCCCACCTGCCGTATTCGTGGGCAGATTTGGATATCCTAAGGTTGAGGTTGGTCCTCTCCTCCCCAATATTATGGGGGATACCACCATACTGGACAAACCTGAGTTATGGGGCGGCAAATCCATGTACGACATCGCCAGCATGAGGTTCCAGCTCGTTCGCGGCAAATATCGTATCGATGCCAAGGATTTCGAGAAGTCTGGCAAGATCGTTGATAACGTGCAGGAACTAGCTTTGACTGAGAAACCGGTCGAGGTAGAGACTCTGTTCTCCAGGAAGCCTACTGGTCGCGTGATCCTCGATGATTCCATACAGCCGTTCGGTCCATCGGGGGTCATGGAGAAACTGACTATTGGAACTGGACGTTTCGAGCGTAACCTGGAGAAATCTTTCTACGATACCGACCTCAGATCCTCCGAAGCAGTCATAAACTCGTATAACAACGGCACATTGGTATCAGAGATTGAAAAGGCATTCTCCGTAGGAACCATGGGTGTAAAGAAGAACAGGCGTTTTGTTCCCACCAGATGGAGCATCACGGCCGTAGATGATGTCATCAGCAAGAACCAGATGACAGATATCAGGTTCAACGAGACCATCGATGAGTTCAGACTATACCAATGGAAGGAACTGGACAATTGGTGGTCCATCCTCATGCTCCCTACTACATGGAGATTTGAGGTCATAGAAGCCTGGTATCCAAAGACCACTTGGAATCCGAGTCCGAATGAGATGATAGTGTCTCATGACCATGAGTTTTTCGAAGGAAGGACCGCCTATGCAGACAACATAACCGGAGGATATTATGCGGCAAGGCTCGGTGTGACCGAGTTCCTCAAGGGCATAGGTCGCTCTGCTGGAGTCATCGTCATGAGAGAGATCCATCCTGGATACGATATTCCTCTTGGTGTCTGGAATGTGAGGGAGAATGTCCGGGCTGCACTCAAGACCGTTCCTTACAAATCGGAGACGCTCGAGGGGCTGTGGCCTCAGATAAACGTGTTTATGGATCTGAAAAAGGAACGCTGGCTCCATAGCTCTGAGCTTCTCAGGGACTACCTTGTTCAGCGTCGTATTGAAGACTTCTACTGATACTGGCTATTCTCAACTATTTGGATGTAGATATGCAATATTTTATATAGAAGCACTAAATTATCCAAAATCATAGAAAGGTGTAAACCATGTATGGTTCTGGAAATCAGCCTGTCATCGTACTCAAAGAGGGTACAGAGAGAAGCAAGGACAAAGAAGCCCAGTTCAACAACATCGCAGCCGCAAAGGCGGTAGCAGATGCTGTAAGGTCCACACTCGGACCCAAGGGAATGGACAAGATGCTCGTCAACACAATCGGTGACGTCGTCATCACAAACGATGGAGTAACAATTCTCAAGGAGATAGAAGTCCAGCACCCCGCTGCAAAGATGGTTGTCGAGGTCGCCAAGACCCAGGACACAGAATGCGGAGACGGAACCACCACATCCGTCGTCATCGCTGGAGAGCTCCTCAAACAGTCCGAGGAACTCATCAATGCAAACGTCCACCCCACCGTCATCACCAACGGATACAAGATGGCCGCCGCCAAGGCAATGGAGGTCCTCGACAGTATCGCAGTAGATGCAAAGAACGACAAGATCCTCAAGCAGGTCGCAGCCACAGCCCTGACCGGAAAGTCCGTCGGAGACGAGGAAGAGTACCTTGCAGACATCATCGTCAAGGCAGCCAACGCAGTCGACGAGAAGGGAAAAGTCGATGTCAAGAACATCCGCGTCCAGAAGAAAGTCGGCGGAACAATCAGGGACACCGAGCTCGTATCCGGAATCATCGTGGACAAAGAGAAGATGCACCCCAGGATGCCCGAGGTCGTTAAGGATGCAAAGATCGCACTCTTCTCTTGCGGAATCGAAGTCAAGAAGACTGAGTTCGATGCCTCAATCCAGATTACTGACCCCTCCATGATGTCGTCATTCCTCGCCGAGGAAGAGAACTCCATGAAAGCCATGGTCGATGCAATCAAGAAAGCTGGTGCAAACGTCGTGTTCTGCTCCAAGGGAGTCGACGAGCTTGTCCAGCACTACTTTGCAAAGAGCGGAATCCTCGCATACAGGAGATGCAAGTCTTCCGATCTCGACGCAATCGCACTCGCCACTGGAGCAACAGTCTGCGCCAATGTCATGGAAATTTCGAAGAAGGACCTCGGAACAGCCGGAGAGGTATCCGAGAGGAAGATCGGAGACGAGGGAATGGCATTCGTCACCGGATGCAAGAACCCCAAGGCAGTCACAATCTTCGCACGCGGAGGAACTGAGCACGTCCTTGAAGAAGTCGAGAGGGCACTCAACGATGCTATCCGCGCAGTCGGAGTCGCCATGGAGGACGGAAAGGTTGTCGCTGGAGCAGGAGCACCCGAGATCGAGCTCGAGCTCAGGCTCATGGAGTACGCAGCATCTGTCGGAGGCAGAGAGCAGCTCGCCATCGAGAAGTTCGCAAAGGCAATGGAGATCATTCCTTGGACTCTCGCCGAGAACGCTGGAATCGACCCCATCGACAGCATCATCAAGCTGAAGAACGCCCACGAGAAGAAGAACCCCAAGGCCAAGTACTTCGGACTCGATCTTGACACCGGAGAAGCTGTCGACATGCTCGCAAAGAATGTCATCGAGCCTCTCAGGGTCAAATCCCAGGCAATCAACTCCGCAGAGGAAGTCTCCAACATGATCCTCAGGATCGACGACGTCATCGCTTCCCGCAGGGCACCCCCAGCGCCCGCAGCAAGCCAGGCCCTCGCCAACGGTCCCCAGGGCATGGGCGGAATGATGTGATTTCAAAACAATAATGAGGGGTATATCCCCTCTTCCTTCCCGAGGAAGTGATTCCCCGGTCATCTTTACATTTTTTGCCTATGATAAGCATCAGAATGAAGAGTCAGAAATCGATTTGCCGAGTTCTCTGGCCTCTTCAAGTTCTTTCCTGCCGTTGATATCCCCGGGATCGCGGACACCTGGAACACAAACCGAACCCAGGTCTTTGAGTTTGAAGAAACGTAATGAGGAATCATACATGGCCCTTATGGAATCGAAAGTATCGTCTGTATCATTGTGTGCCACAGCCAGTAAGACGAGGCCCTTTGTATTGAATTCCCTCCTTCCAGGGAAATGGAGGCGATCTATGATCTTCTTGAGGTGCGTACTGACGGTGAAAAAGTAAATGGGAGTGGCAATAACAATGATGTCGGCCGATGATATCCTTTGGACGAGTGAATCCATTTCATCCCTGTGAATGCACCTGTTGCCATCAGTCTTGAAACAGCTATTGCATCCTGTACAAGGAGGGATATCGTAATCCGAAGCAATGATCACGTCAATAGTATTATGCTCTTTGGCGCCTTCTATAAAAGAATTCGCGAGTTTACGAGTGTTACCGTTGATTCTTTGACTACCAATCAATACAGCGATCTTTGCCATATTTCAACATCTTATACCGAGTATTATTGCATTCGTATGAGATAATTCAGATTATTTCGGACTGGTATCCTACAGGGAACTGAAGCTCAGCATCACTCCAATAGTATTCCATCATAACGAAACAGTTATTGGTTCTTAATTGGGCAATTTTGATGGCATCTTTCACCATATCATTGGTGAGTTTATTGTCAGTGTCGATGATGACCAATCTGGCCGTGATACCGTCATAGACGATCTTTGTACCGTCCCACGATCCACCTTGCATCATATAGACAGAGAAACCCATGTGAAGTTCCTCACCAATGGTCTGGCCGATGATATCGGTGTATTCTTCAGCCTCTTCTTCAGTACAATCTCCCAATCCGAAGCTGAGCTGGTAAACTTTGAGCTTTCCGGTGTGCTCATCGAAAGTCTGATAAGTTATAATGATACCAAGGGCCAAATTCAAAACGACAAGGAAAGCTATTACCAGAGTAATATGAGATTTGTATCTCCTAAGATTCTGATAGGCTGTCCCGTTGCGGTCCATGGTAATGAGCCTTCGATATAATTGTCGTATAAAAAAAGAACTAGCAAAACAACTTAAATGATGCGTTAATGAACAATTATAGAGTCAATAGGTATTTAAAGAAAAGATAATGGACATCTGCGTAAGTGATTTAACAAAGATGATAGCCAGAACAATGAAAAAAAAGAGGCCCTAGGGCCTCTGTTTGATCAGATGGTACGGATAACGTCATCCATCTGCTCGATCTCCTCATCGGAGGTCTTTTTGATGGATTCTGTCTCTTTTGCTATCTGCTCATGAGTCGGAATGGGCCCAAGAACATCATCGGGATTACCGACAGCATTCTTGACCGATTCAACATCAGACACCTCCCTATCAGGGACGTGCTTTGCGGATCCGATGTATTCGGAGACACCTTCGACAAGCTTAGTGACTTCCATGGGGAAGAATATCTTGGAAGATTCTCCTTTTCCGACCTCCTGCAGGGTCTGCATAGAAAGCACAGACATAGCCTTGGAGTCCATCGCAGCGGCACCTACAGCCATGATTCTCAGCTTCTGAGCCTCTCCCTGACCTTCCAGGATGGTTGCGAGCCTCTTACCCTCGGCTTCAAGGATCATTGATTGTCTGAGACCCTCAGCCTCCAAGATGCGGGATTTCTTCCTACCTTCAGCATCTAGGATTGCAGCTCTCTTCTGTCCGTCTGCCTGGAGGATTGCGGCACGCCTCCTCCTTTCCGCAGAAGTCTGCTCCTCCATGGACTCTTTGACCTTTCTTGCGGGATCTACTTCTCTGATCTCGACAGCCTCGACCCTGACTCCCCACTTATCAGTGGATTCGTCGAGGATATCCCTGAGACTGACATTGATCTTCTCCCTGGAAGACAGGATCTCATCGAGCTCCATCTCACCGATGATGGCCCTGAGTGTGGTCTGTGCAAGGTTGACTGTAGCTAGCCTGTAATCTGTGACCTCGAAGAATGCATTCTTGGGATCGGTAACCTTGATGTAAATGACTGCATCAACGAAGACCGGGGAGTTATCCTTGGTGATGACTTCCTGCTTGGGAACATCGAGAACCTCTGTACGGAGATCCATCTTCGTTACCCTGTTGATGAGCGGGCAAACCAGGTTCAGTCCCGGATTCAGCACCCTTATGAACTTTCCGAGCCTGGTGTAGATGGCTTGTTCGTAGGGCTGGATGATCTTCACACCGCTCATTATGACGATGATCGCAGCGACAACTACGAACGCTGTGATTATGAGATAGATTTCTTCCATATGACGACCTCTCATTCAATTGGTTTTACATGGACGTGAACGCCCTCGCTGCTGTCAACGATCACTTCGGTGCCCTCATCGATCGGCGTGTCGGAGGTGGCGGACCAGGTATCCGAACCGATCCTGACCTTTCCCTTCATGTTACCTGATTGAGTAGCCTTGGTGACGATCCCAGTCTTCCCGATAAGGGAGTCTGCAACCATTGTTGTAGGCTTTTCAGTAGTGCCTAGACGCTGATACATCTTGATTGTAATCAGTGTCGTAGGAATTGCTACGATTAAGGCTATAACAGGCAATTCCCATGAAATGACCATTTTAGGGAACAGTGCGCCGATAACCCCTATGACGACCAGGACGGTTCCTGGTATGACCAAGAACGCTCCTGGGCTGAAAGCCTCGATTATCAGCAATACCGCACCAATAATAATCAGGATGACAGCGATTGTGAACGGATCCATTGTACCACCTTGAATACAGAGCCAGAATCGTGCTCTACCTTATTAAGACCACGTTTGAAAGTTTAGAAACATTTGAAATGTAAATCAACCAGAAAAGTTCAATTATGAGAAAAGGAAAAGTAAAGGTCAAACCTTAAATAATGTACCACCAATAATTAATTCGGATGGATGCACTTGCGTGCAGCGCTTTACGCAAGGGTCTCCACTGAGGATCAAGCGGTTGAAGGATTCTCATTGGAAGCCCAGATGAAGAAACTGGAGGCCTACTGCAGGTCCAACGGCTGGGAAATAGCAGGCCGTTATGTGGATGATGGTTATTCTGGAAGGAAGACCAACCGTCCCGAGTACCAGCGGATGCTTTCCGATATGGATTCCTGGGATGTGCTGCTGGTTCTGAAGATGGACCGTATCCATAGGAACAGCGTTAATTTCACCCAGATGATTGATCATCTGCGCAAGAACAACAAGGATTTCGCTTCCGTCTATGATCAGTTCGATACAGGGAACGCCATGGGCAGGTTCGTAATGGACACCATACAGCGTATCGCACAGCTGGAGAGCGAGCAGATAGGCGAGAGGGTCAAGCTCGCCATGACTTACAAGGCAAAAAATGATACCGGTAACCTCGGAAGCGGGCATCCGTACGGATACGAGTACCGCGATGGGCGTTTAGAGGTCGTCACAGAGGAGGCGGAGGTCGTCCGCATGATATTCGACCTCTACATAGACAATCGCTCTCTAAGGGCCGTTTGCGATGAATTAAACGAAAGCGGAATCAAATCGAAAAAGGGCGGAGATTGGAGCAAACCTGCAGTATCGAAGATCCTCCATAATCCGCTGTATATCGGTTACGGAAGATGGGACGGTATAATCCGCAAGGGCAATCAAGACCCCATAGTAACCGTGAAGAAGTTCAGGGCAGTCAACAAGGATTTCGTGGTACCGTGAAAGTTGCCGTGTATATTAGGGTGTCAACCGAGGAACAGGCCAAAGAGGGTTTCTCCCTGGATGCTCAAAAGCAAGTCCTCACCGATTACTGCGAAGCCTTGGACTATGAGATTTACAGATACTATGTGGACGACGGTTATTCAGGAAGGAACACCCGTCGTCCTGCTTACAGGCAGATGATGGATGATATCGGCGATTGGGACTCCATATTGGTTCTGAAGATGGACCGTATCCATAGGAACACTCGCAACTTCATCGAGATGATGGATAAGCTCAACAAGAAGGACAAGAACTTCGTTTCCAAGAATGAGACCCTCAACACCAAGACTCCAACCGGACGTTTCGTTATGCAGCTGATTGAGGGGATTGCACAGCTGGAAAGCGAACAGATCGGAGAACGTACCAGAGACGGTATGAGGCAAAAGGCAGAGATGCTCGGCACATCGGATGACGAGAAGAGGACTATGGGGTTCACTCCTCCCTTTGGTTACAAGATAGTCGATGGAAGACTGACAGATGTGGAGGAGGAACAGCTCATCGTCAGTTCAATATTCTCCAGGTACGGTTCTGGTGAGACCATAGATTTCATTTGTTATTCCCTAAACAAAGAAGGGAACATCACCAGGAAAGGCAATCCTTGGAACAAGTACAATCTGCGCAACATCCTTCATAACCCGGTTTACGCAGGATTCATGCGCTGGGATGACATCCTCATCAGTCATGACGCCAGTGCTGTCTTATCACCTTCTGAGTTCAACCATATACAGCACCTGATTGCATCAAAGGTGCGCGATCCGAAGAAGAGACATATTAACACAGTACCAGAATGAGCAACATATCCATCGATTTTTTTCAAATTATATATAGTGGTTATCCGATGCTTGCGATATGAGCAATGAAAAAACCGCCCGTCACGAGACGAAAAATCAGAAGAACGCACCTCGTCGCGGTATCAAGAAGGAGACCAAGGCTAAGCTCCGTGCTTTCCTGATGGTTGGAATCATGGTTGTTGTGGCTCTAGTAGCAGCTGCATCATGTTTCATCTGATTTGTACGGTAGCGCATCATCGAATTCGATCGCACCCTCAAACATCCTTTTCTTTCTTTCTTTTACTTGAGGAAACGGCGTATCGTTCTCAATTTCTTCTCTGTAAAAGGCTGATACCTTAGCGAAAGGTCGATGGAACCACGATCTGCGATACTCTTCATATGCGAGAATGTATCGAAACCGCATTTACCATGATATGAACCCATGCCGCTGGCTCCGACACCTCCGAATCCCATCTCGCTGGAGTTGATGTGCATAATTGTGTCATTGATGCATCCGCCGCCGAAACTGCAGACCCTCATTATCCTGTCTGTAACTTTCTTATCCTTTCCGAAGGCATAGAGCGCCAGGGGTTTGGGGTGTGATTCGACGATATCGATAGCCTCATCGATTGATGAGACCGCTATTATGGGCAGAATAGGGCCGAATATCTCCTCTTGCATCACAGCGTCGTCAAATGTCACATTATCCAGTACGGTAGGTTCTATTCTCAAATGTGAACTGTCGGAAGAACCGCCGTAAACGACTTTGGAAGGTTCTATCAGGCCCAACAGACGCTGGAAGTGTTTCTCGTTGACTATCTTCCCATAATCCGGATTGTCAAGAGGATGGTGTCCATATTGGATCTCAATCTCCTTTTTGATCGCAGCAACGAGCGGATCATGTACTGATGAATCGCAAAGCACATAGTCGGGGGCGATACAGGTTTGTCCGCAGTTTATCAGTTTACCGAACACGATACGACGTGCCGTAAGGTCGATATCAGCACTTCTATCGATAATACAAGGGCTTTTACCACCCATCTCGAGTGTTGCTGGCGTCAGGTTATCCGAAGCATGCCTCAGTACGATTCTTCCAACGGATGTGCTTCCGGTGAAGAATATCTTGTCGTACTTCTGATTCAAGAGCATGGCATTCTCTTCGCGGCCCCCGGTCACTGCGGCGACGTATTCTGGTGGGAAAGTGTCCTCGATTATTCTTCTGATAAGATCTGAAGATGCAGGAGAATATGCGCTGGGTTTGACAATGGCGGTGTTCCCTGCTGAAAGAGCATCAATGAGCGGCTCCAAAGTTAGAAGGAAGGGATAATTCCAAGGGCTCATAATCAAGACGACACCGAAAGGCATCGGACGCACGAAACTCTTTGCTGGAAAGGATACGAGGGGAGTCTTTACTCTCTTATCGCGGGCATAGGAGCGCGTTCTTTTGAGCATGTATGTGAGTTCTTGCTTGATCATCCCAATCTCGCACATGTAGGATTCAGTCGAGGATTTGCCAAGATCCGTTTTAAGAGCGTGAATGATTTGTTCCTCATGGCGTTCGATGGCTTCCCCGAGTTTTCTCAGAGCCGCTAATCTGTATTCGACTGGAAGGGTAATTCCCGTTTGGAAGAATTGCCTCTGTCTTTTTACTATCTCCGGAATATCTGCCATCTAATTATTGAGAGTTATACACGTATTTGTCATATTCTTTGATTAAATGCTGATTGATTTTTACAAACGAAGTTAATGTAGACTATACTCTTTAACAATTAATGTAGTTGCTTAACTAAGTATAATAATATAGCTAATTAAAAACAATAAGTGAGTATGCAATTATATCGGTCAACCACACAATAAATAGTAATACACAATCCGAAAACTGAGTTGAATAGATGTTCGGCAGCAGCGAAATGACACCGGAAAAAATGTACAATCTCATATGCTCTGCGTTCGCGCACGCGGGATACAAGTACGAAACAGACCCCGCCAACAAAATCGTCAAATCCGTTTTCCAGGGCGATGATCTCCCGATATGCCTCGTTGCAAAGGTCGATCAAATGTCCGTGGCGCTGGATTGCATCCTTGCGTTCGAGACCGAGGAGCCCAAATACATGGAGCTTTCCTGGAATCTCAACCTTATCAACAACAAATCAGCCTTCGGATCGTTTAGGCTTGACCCCGAGAAAGGGTGTGTTTACTACCACTATGCATACGTCTTCGCTGGTGCGAAGCCCAGCGAGCGTTTGATGCTCTCATTGGTCAAAATGGTCGTCGATACCGTCGATCAGCACGACGGAGACCTCAAGAAGATCGCCAATGTATCTGTGGATCCTTACAGTCACATGTTCGCCTGATCAATCGGAACCGAACTCCAAACCGCGCTGGTATTTCGTCTTAAATGACGATTCCAGCCCCAATCCGCGGAGGAATTGAAGGATGGCGGGATCCAACGATACTGCTTCCTTCTCTTCCCCCAATGATTCAATCTCGAACTCTATCATCTGATCCCCCGTATCATAAGTGCAGAGATCCAGACACAATTCCAGACCATCGTCGGTGTTCTTCTTGAGGCCGTCTATCGTTATCTCGACGACTGGAAACTCATCTATCTCTATATCGGGGAATACTGTTTGTGTGAATTGTTTGAGCTCCTCGAAAGAACCATCGGTTCCGAGGACCTGGATCTCCGTACGGGATAGGGTCTCTTTATCTGAACCCTGAGGGATTTTGATTGTGTATTTGCAGGTTCCATCGGGACGGATCCTCTTACGGACTGATGCTCCATCAGGAAGCTCCATATCCAAGGAATCGTAGTAGAAATCGTGATGGGTCTTCGCCTTCCATCCATTGCTGCCGAAGTACTCCATGATGCCTTTTTTGATCTCTGGATAACTTGCGGAATCGAATGAAATGAACTTCGCTTCATTCTCAACATGAGTGCCTGTCCCAGACATAATTGGCAGTATGTATCGAAATGCTTTATTATTACTGGTTTAAGATCATTTATTTAAAAAATTAAGCTGATAACTATACTGAATATATTAATTAAGTATAGATAAAATGATATTGATGGAGTCGACAATAAATGCCATACCCCACCAATTTGTATTATCTGATTTTGGTCTACTACTCAAAACATGGGCAGTTTGAGTCTCCTATTCATGAATAGGAGCGTGATATACAGTCCCACTATACCAGCTATAGTCAGCAATACCGTAGATAGTGCAGGGTTGGAGAATCCGAATCCAAACATAAGCAAACATACACCTATCAGCAGCGTGGATATGGCCGGTAAAACCTTATGATCCAGTACTACTGAAAAAGCAGTAACAAGCAGGAACATTATTCCAGATATCACAAAGAAATTCAATCCTTCTACAGATTCGATTGATAATCCTGCAGAATAGCAAATGATGGATGCTCCGGTAAGAATCCCCATGACTGCTCTCCATTTCAATCTGCAGAAATAATAGATGACGGCGCTGAAAATAATCGTGCAAGTTCCGCAAGCAAATGAGATGTTATTGAACAAATCGGTGTTCCAAAGACCCGAATGAATGGCTGCGGCAGATACAATACATACCGCAGAGAGCACATATGCTCCGAGACATGGGCCGGCCTTTGTGAACTCCATCTCTTCATCGGCTCTTAGTTTCAGAGCATTTTTCGTCTGTATCTTCTCGACAATATACTGTATTCCAGTGAAAAGGGCCAATGCCGAGAAAATGAAATGCATTACGACAGCCATTATGCTGGGGCCCGAGGATAGAACATATCCGATAGCACCGATCCCATAAGGGAATAGCACACAAAAGTATGTGGTGGCTTTCGGTTCTTTGGTTGTCATTATGAATATCGGGAACAGAATGAAGAACCAAAGAAGTGCAAATGTGATGGCTGAAAAGCGAACTCCGCCTATAAAAGTGTAAAACGAGAATAGCATCGAGAACATGATCAGCGTTAATCCCGTCAGATCGCGTTTTTTAAGCAGAAGCAGATACAATCCGCACAGACCTATCATTATTTCGAACATTACATTGAGGATTACACCGCTTTGTTCGAAACCGGTCTGTAGGAAATCGCCAAGAGTGAAAATGAATCCGAGTGCGGCCACCAGAATATAGGCTATTCCAGAAACTAGATTCCTTCTTTTCGCTATTTCGCTTTCGTCCATGTTTCTATCTATTGTATTCAATTATATGTTTTTCACCACATTGTTTTCGGTTGCTAATCGACAATATATTATTACATTGAACGTTTTTTCAACACCAACTCTTCATTCAAAGAAAGTGATCGGATGGAAAAATCGAACAAAATAATCCTGTTTGCACTAATTCTTGGTACATTCATGACTGCTTTGGATGCGACAATAGTGTCAGTAGCTCTGCCTGAAATGGCTAAGGAGCTGGGAGAGGCAGGCCACAACACATCCAACATCTCATGGGTGCTGCTGATATACACGCTTATGCTCTGCTGTTTCATCCTGCTTTGGGCTAAAATAGGTTCAAACATCGGATACAAGAAAGTCTTCATGTCTGGAGTGCTGATCTTCGCTGGATCTTCATTGGTTATTGGGCTAATAGGATTCTGTCCCCAGATAGGGCTGGGTATCATCATTCTGATGAGGGCTGTTCAGGGACTGGGTGCTGGCATGTGCATGGCGGTTTCGCTCGCAATGGTGTCTGCATATCTTCCGAAGGAGGTTAGAGGTGCGGCAATAGGTGCAGTCACATTGGCAGCTTCTGCTGGTACCGCTTTCGGTCCGGCAATCGGAGGAGTCCTTACCACTTTCCACTGGTCCTATATTTTCTTCATCAACGTCCCTATCGGACTATTCTGCATCTTACTTTGTTGGAAATTCATGAGGATCGAGGAGGTCAAGACGGAGAAGAAGAAATTAGATGTTGTAGGTGCTCTGCTGCTCTTCCTTATGCTTTTTACATTGATCATGTACCTGAACAGAGGGAAGGATATCGGATGGATGTCTGAAACAGGTATCGCCATGATAGCGGTTACATGCATTTGCGGTGGATTGGTTGCATGGTGGGAGACTAGGAATAAAGATCCGCTCATAAACCTCAGACTCATCCATAACAAGCAGGTCAACAGAGCGAACATCATTGGATTGCTTATTTTCGCGGCGATGGCAGGATGCTATCTGCTTTTGCCATATTACTTCTCCTTAGTACTCGGAATGGAGACAATCGAGTATGGATTCCTTCTGATTGCCAATTCCCTCGGAATGATGGTTGCTGGACCCATAGTTGGAAAGATTGCAGATAAGACGGGAGACAACAAGATATTCGTTGTTATCGGTTGTATAGTAACCGCTCTGGGATTCTTCTTAATGATGAGGTTCGATGTTTCAACAAGCATAGAATTCATCGTTGTTGCACTCTTTGTGATGGGTGCGGGTGTTGGAATGGCTGCTGTAGCTTCAACCAACCTTGCATTCCAATACATAAGGCCTGGAGAGGACGGTCAGCTTTCAGGTTTGATCAATACCTATAGACAGGCCGGTTCCTCAGCGGGTGTCGCTATCATGGAAGCCATCTTCACCGCAGCTATAGCAGGAATCGTTGTATCCGATCTGTCGGGATTAATTCCCGGATTCAGAGCTTCGTTCTTCTTAGCTATCATCCTGTGCCTAGTATCCTTGATGCTCGCGTTATCTTTGAAGAACAAAGGTTCTTCTGATGAGCTAACAGAGAATGCATGAAACCGAGCGGGGCGTCTCCGTCCCGCTCCTCTTTATTTACATCTAAAAAAATTATATTGTTCAAAAAATCAATTTTTTTGCTCTATTTATTCAATTTTCAATGTATTCGCTATTTGTTTTCAGTAACCCATACTTTTCGTTTCAATAATCTATAGTTTAAGTTGATATTCGGGAGACCGTCGTTTACGGGTAATGATCGGAAAAACATTGATTTTTGAAAAGAAAAAACAAAATTTAAGAAAAAATCCTAAATGTATCAGACGCTATTGAAAAAATGATTATTTTGCTTCAAATTTCGCATAAATTGATTAATATTTAATTAATCACGTTGATTAAGCTATCAGCTAAATTAATTAACATTAATTGAATAATTCAAGTACCAAAAATATTTGTGCATAAATTAATTAGTCGATTAAGCTACTAGCTTTATTAATAACGATCAATTGCTATTATAGATTGTAGCGATGCATCGTATTTAATTAATATATTTAGTAAAGTATTTAGCTTAATTAATAAAGATAAAATTCAAAAGAGCCCCAATTCGTAATTTACAAGTATTTCTGACAACAGAACATCAAAACGATGCTCCCTTTCTTTTTGATAATCCAAAACAGATTTGCGCAATTCAACAGGTACTTCCGGAAGGAACAATTTGTTGAATGCATCCTGTTCCACAGAATCGGACCAATCGATATGCATTATGAGCTCATCCATATCAATAGTCTTGGATTGATGTATCCTGGAGAATATACTGCATTCTTCTTCCATACATTCGATGTATTCTCCGGCTTTATCATAAGGAAGATCAGTGTCATCTTTCAAAATCTCATAGCGCTGATAAGAATCCTCGAAGATCGCACGTAACTTCTGGTAATTTACATATTCAGAATAAGAGACCGGGTTCTTACCTGTGAGTGTATCTTGATAGATCGGCACAGCTTTAAGGAAATGCATATAGAGGCTAATTGAGACTGATGTGTAGAAAAGGAATGATGCCTCAAGCTTGGTCTCATCCTCATCAAGCATATGGAGGTAGAACTGCATTATTTCAATATCATTAGAAGATTTGGAAGGCAGGAGCCTATTGAGATCTTCTAATATGGTGGAAAAATCGTTTGAGGCTATGTTCTCCATAACTCTGCAACGCTCAATATCGTTCTCTAACTGGGAGTCCAGAGAGGTGCGTACAGCCAACTGAATAGAGTTATCAACTGCTATGGATGCCCTCTTCGAAATCTTGATCTTTTTTACAGATCTGATGACATTTAGTGCCTCAGAATCGAAAATCATAATTTGCCTTCCTTCATGGAACAGATAAGACCTTTCAGTCCAAGAATGTACTGGTGTGTTATCTCCTCCATACCTTTGTCTCCAGGCGGGAGTAAACGTAGGTATACAGCATACATTCTCGGCGAAAGCTCGCTGCAAGAAACCAGTGTAAGAAGATCCTCATCCTGACTGTTCTCGAAATGCTCGAAATCCTCTGCATAATAGTATGATGCGAGTTCGTAATAGCGCTTGTCCGTTGCAAGGTATTTTGCAATCTCCATGTACTGTTTACCTTTGGTTGGATCTTCGAGCGCTAGGAGGTTGAACCTTTGAATTTCTTTCTCTTTGCGTTCTGCACCGATTCTGAACATCGAGGACAGTTGTTTTCTGCTTAGCTGCTGTTTCTGCATTGTACCTTAATTAATTTAGCTGATGTCTTAATTACATTAATTAATTAAGAATCATTACTAAACCATTCCTCAGGTTTCAGATAATCACTTAAATTATTAACGTATCGCAACAGCCATGGCTGAGAAGAAGTTGATTATATTCGATATGGACGGTACCATCAACGATTCTTCGCCTGGCATTGCATATTGTTTCCAAAAGACCGGGGAACATTACGGTAAGTATGACCTTTCTTCGGAGCTTTTACGTACCGGATTGAGCGGTTCTTTTGAAAAGAACATTATGAGGATCCTCGACCTAAGGCCTGATCAGGTTATGGAGGCCGTGGAGATATACGTGAAATACTACACGCAGAAAGGACAGGGGATGTCCGAGATATTTTCAGGAATGAAGGACACTCTTACCTATCTTGCGGATAAAGGTTATAGAATGTCCGTTGCCACGATGATGGTAGAAGATTATGCATCGCGCACATTGGCAATGAACCATCTGGATCATTTCTTCACTACGATAAAAGGTACCAATTTCACCACACCGATCACAAAGCTCGAACTCATCGAATCGTGTCTCATGGCTAACGATATCGGGCCCGAAGATGCGGTGATGATCGGAGATGGAATCGACGATTACCGTTCCGCTCATTCAGCCGGAGTCGAATTCATCGGAGCGATATACGGATATGAAGTAACCGAGGAGTTCTGCCGGCATAACGGTTGCAGAAGCGTCAGTTCCCCGAAAGAACTTATGGATATCTTTTGATCAGTCTATGATCCGGAAACCGGATTCATCGCCCTCCATGTCGAATTTGACATGTTTGGACTTGAAGATATCGATCAAAGTCCTGGTGGAAAGTCCGACGCCGATGTTGATGAACTGATTCTCGATGTATTTCTGACCGTCCAACTCAGCAGTAGGGTGGAATCCGAGCTCGCGATGATCGGTGTGGGTCTGCATGCCGTAGACAAGTCCATCGGAATCGAAGATCGGCCCTCCTGATTGTCCCTTGAGGCCCGGAGTAGAAGTCTCGATATAATGCATATCATAACCTCCGTCGATGCTCTTGCCCCTGTATATTGTGTGTCCAAGCATTCCATCGGTGGGGTAGAACTCGCTCTCAGTGATCTTGGGAATCGCAAATGTCATGGATTGGGGATTGAAGTTGGGCTTGATGCTTATGAAAGGATATCCTCCGCGGCAGAGGCTGGTTCCTAACCTCATCTTATCTGGATCAGCGAATACGGGATACTCTTTGACCCAGGAAGGGTCGAAATTATCTATCTTTCCGATGGCGATATCAATCTGCCTGTTGACGTAGACATTGTTGAAACGTGCGCCGTCCCAGCCCCACCAGAACGAATGGTTGGTGATGAGGCTGCCATCTATCTTAATCTCGGGACTGGGGGATCCGGCCTTCTGCTGACGAGAGAGATTAATCTGCTCCAGTTCTTTCATCTTCTTGTCGTCGCCCTGGAATTTCACAAAGGAATCGAAGACGTGCCCAGCTGTGATTGCCCATCCTTCGGAGTTGACCACGATCATCGAAGCCACATCGGTCCTGAGTGTACCGTCGTGCTGACGGGTTGATATAGCTATCGGGCGCGTGTATCTAACTGCCTTCTGACAGGCGTCTGCGAACATGCCCCAGAATCTGAAACCGTATAGATAACGGATTCCATCGGAATCGTATGAAAAAGATAAAAGAAAGAACTCCCGGCTGAGGCCGGGAGTATATAATCAATCAACGAACAGTGGTACGATCTCCTGTTTGTCGACATCTACCAATCCGAGCGTCGAAAGCTTCAGGTGCGGGATGACGGTTAGACACATGAAAGAGAGTGTCATGAACGGTTTGATTTCGGGTGGTACACCAAGTTCACGGGTGGTACGCACGAGATTGACGTTCTCCTGAGCGACTTCCTCTGCGGTTTTGATAGATAACAGTCCGCCGAGCGGCATGGGCATCTCCGCAAGGATCTTTCCGTCACGTACGACCACATATCCTCCGCACATCTTACGGACATGGTTGACGGCAAGGGCCATGTCAGCATCATTGGTACCGACTACAAGGATGTTATGAGAGTCGTGTGCGACAGATGTTCCGATGGCACCTGCCTTGAGCGAGAGACCGTTGATGAATCCGATCCCCATATGGCCTGTTCCGGAGTGACGTTCGAAAACCGCGAACTTCAGGATATCTCTGTCGATATCGATTCCGTTGTTCTTCGAGAAATCAATCTCGGTCTCGAACGATTCGGTAAGTAGTTGTCCCTTCAGGACCTTGATGACACGGCATCTCTTTCCTGAAGGTTCGATATGGAACCTCGATTCCTGGACTTTCTTCATGTAGATTGAGTTCTTGATTGCTTTCATTATCTCGGGGTGGACTTTTGGAACGTCAAATGGCAGGGTGACACCGTTATCGACGACTTTCTTACCGTCCTGATAGACATCCCTTATCTTCAGGGTTTCAAGATCGTCCAGGACAACGATATCAGCTTCATAACCAGGAGTGAGAGCTCCAATAAATCTCATGCCGAAGCACTGAGCCGCCTGGATGGTTGCCATCCTTATGGCTACGAACGGGGATTTGCCCGATCTGATAGCCTCGCGGATGATGGAATCGATGTGCCCGTCCCTGAGGATGTCGTAAGGGTGGATATCGTCAGTCACAAGCAGGCAGCGCCTGTTGTAGGGTTCGTCGAACAGAGGCAGGAGAGCCTGAAGGTTCTTAGCAGCTGTTCCATTGCGGATCATAAGCCACTGACCCTTCCTGATGCGTTCTTTGGCCTCCTCTGAGGAGGAGCATTCGTGATCATCCTGGATTCCCTGAGCGATGTACTTGTCTAGGTCCTTACCTGAGAGTAAAGGTGCGTGGCCGTTGATGATTAAGCCGAGGTCTCTAGCGTCCTTGATCTTCTTAAGAACTTCCGGATCCTTGTAGATGACTCCTGGATAATTCATCATCTCGGCAAGTCCGAGGACCCTCTTGTTGTTGTAGGTATATTTGATGTCATCCGAATCGAACTCCGATCCGGATTCGTCCATGGCAGTTGCAGGGACGCATGATGGCGCCATAAAGAAAACTGTCTCAGGGATGTTTTCACTGGCTTCCAGCATGTACTTCATTCCTATGAGTCCCGAGACATTTACTATCTCGTGAGGGTCTGCTACGATGGTAGTTGTACCATGGGGGAGGACGGCGCGTGCGAACTCGGCTGGCTGAAGGTGGGAGCTCTCGATGTGCATATGTCCGTCGATCAATCCGGGGATGAGTATCTTTCCAGTCACATCCTCCACTTTGTCTGCATCAGCATCAGTGTAATCCCCGATTCCGGCGATTCTTTTGTCTTCGATCAGAAGGTTGGCATCTTCAAGGGAGTCTGTGAAAACGTTGAGTATTTTTGCGCCTTTAAGCAGTGTCTTCATATTATCACATCAGCATATGATTGGTTTCTTGCCGTCTACACCCACTCTGACCAGCGTTCTGATGGGTATTCCGACTTCTTTCTCGAGTTTGGCCAAATCGTTGCTCTTGTCAAGGACCATGGCGGCTTCGGTTACTTCTATCCCGTTGTTCCTGAGATTCTGTATAATTGCAAGAAGGGATCCTCCGGTGCTAATGATGTCATCTATGATGATGGCTCTGGTACCGGGTTTGACGTTGTTTAGGAACATCTCGGACTTGGCGTATCCAGTGGATTTGGTGAATTCAATCTCTCCTGGAAGTCCGTACTTCCTCTTCCTTATGATCTGATAGGGTATGCCTGTCTTGTACGTCAGGAGTGTTGCATAAGGTATCGCCATAGCCTCTGGAGCCAGAATCAGATCGCAGTTCAGATCGCAAACCTCTATGAGATCATCTGTTATCTGCTCCAGGAGTTCCTTGGTAATCTCGGGCGTTCCGTCTGTTATCGGGTTAACCGCATAAGGGTAACCGTTCTTATCGGTGACTTTGGACAGGAGATAAGCCTGTTCGATGAGGTCGGTTTTCATCACAATCATCTCGTCAATAGTTGATATACAAGCGTTTTAAGGTCAGCTACTTCCTTCTCGAGAGCTTCGACCCTTGATTCGAGACCGTCCTTTTCTAATGTCTTGGACTGCCCGTTCATCGCTCTTACCTCATCGATGAGGGTCTGACGTCTGGCTTTGAGTGATTCCGCGCACATCTGATATTTGACTTTCTCGCTGTCGTCGTTGTTCATCTCGGCCTTGAGCATCTTTATCTCGAGCTCCATGAGCTCATCGGTGATTGATTTTATCTGTTCGGTAAGGTCATCTAGAGATTCATTCTTGACCTCGGCAATCTTCTTCCCGCCCTGTTCGTAGAGCTCGGCAAGCTGTTCCTCGAGAAGACCGATTTCTAAGGCCTTTTTCTCTGCGTCCAGCGGTGTTTCCGGCATCTGCTCTCTGAGAATATTCAATTTCTCCAGAAGCAATTCTATCTCTCCGTCGGAATCCATGTTATCAGAACTTCGTGTCACGGTCAATCAGTTGAATGGGCGCTCCGCAGAATGGGCAGCATTCGAGGACAGTGTCCATGCCATCTTTGTCCTCACCGAGGAGAGCTGGCCCTTTGTATGAATCTATGAAAACTATCTCCTCAGCCAGCAGCTTATCCAACATCGGTTTGCAACATGCTGCTTCTACATCCACATCGGAGATCTGGAGATGGAGAATGGGTCTGGCACGGAGCTTCTTGGCCCTCTCCTCGTAGAGCAACTTATCTATCCTCTCAGCATCGACATCCGCTCCAGGATAGCCCATCTCTGCGGCGTACGCAAGCATGCGGACGCATTTCTGAAGGTCCTTGGGTACTCCGATTCCAAGCTCGTACATGAGTCCAAGGTGGTAGAGTGCGCTGGGATCGAGCTGATCGGCGGCTTCGGAGAGATATCCGACAGCTTTCTCCATATCAGTTTCCACTCCATCACCCGAAGCCAGGAGGATTCCGAGCTCCCTTTTAGCCGGTAGAAATCCCAGGTCTGCAGCCTTTTGGAAACATTCAGCGGCTTTGGATGTGTCCTTTATAACGTCTGTACCGTAGATGTAGTTCAGGCCCAGCTTGTACTGTGACTCTGCCTCGCTTATTGCTGTGTTCTCAGCTATGTTGTCGGATTCCATTCTGATCGACTGTGAAACACTTGGGCAGTAGATAAAACGTCTGTGGATCGAAACGTCCGAATCAAAAGGAACAATATCGGACAATGCGAAACAGCTTATTCCGATTCAAGCTGGCTAAGCAGCTCTTTTGCTTCAGGTATATCGCTGTCAGATGCCATCTTCAACCATTTGCGGGCCTCAGCCTCATCCTTCTTTACCCCGGAACCTCCGGCATAGCAGAATCCCACCATGTACATCGATGATGGGATGCCTTGGTTTGCGGCGGTAAGGAATAACTCGAAAGCTTTGGAATCGTCGGGATCGTGGCCGCCGTATCCTTCTGAAACCAGATATGCCAGCCTCTCTGCAGCATAGCCGTCTCCCTTCTCGGTTCCTTGCATATATGAATCGGCGGCCATTGAGAGATCCTCTTTTGTTCCGATACCGAACTCATAGCATATCCCAAGATGGAACATGGCATTGACGTTGCCGTTCTTCGCAGCTGTGCGGTAGAGTTTGAAGGCTTTCGGCAGGTCAGCATCGATTCCCAATCCCTCCTGGAACATGTAGGCGAGATTAGTCCTTGCCTCGTCGTTGCCCTGGTTCGCAGCAAGGCGAAAGAGCCTGGCGGCCTCTGTGTAATCCTGTTGGACCGATATTCCGTCCATATATGCCAGCCCTGCGTACAGCTGTGCATCTGGTATGCCATCATATGCGGCTTTGATGGACATCTCCGCAGCCTTCACTGCATCGATTCCGTCATACTCCCCCTGCATGAACATGCGCACAAGGAGGGTCATAGCCTCCGTCTGTCCTTTATCCACTGCTTGTTTGAGATAATCATAACCAAGTTTCTCATCCGCTTCGACATCCCAACCGAATAGATAGGCCATTCCAAGAGCGTAGAGCCCGTCTGGATCCCCTTCGTGGGCGAGGTGCATTACCTCATCGATCTGAAGATCCATATCCCCTTCCGGAGTGTTGAAAACGAATCCGCGCTGCTCTTTCATAACAATACCTTGGATGCTGTAAGATCATTCTGACAATAATCTTTCGCAGTTCTCAACATCATATTTACATTTAAAAAACAAATGCGTCGTCATTCGGATGGACAATCGAAATCGCCTATCACGTTCTGAACCGCCATTGTACGGATTCCGGCAATAGATGTACTTCTCATTCCATATCCTGTCGCTTGGCCCATATTCGATGGATGGACATTCTGTGACCAGATCTTCGGCGATAATCCTGATCATATCCGAACATTCCAGTTTGGATATGTCAAAGGCAGCCGTTACTTTATCTATCCCCAGGTATGCTCCTATAATATTTCCAGCCACAGAACCTATGGAATCAGAATCCCCAGTCACATTGACAGCGCACCTCAGGCATCCATTCACATCATCGCAGTATCTTAAACAGGAGAATACAGCCATGGCCAAAGTCTCTTCAGCTACCCATCCCTCTCCGAGAGACCTCAAGCAATATTCGTCATCGTATCTTGATGATGATAGCTCTACTGCATTATCCACTGTCCTGCAGAGGCCCTCGATGCATGGATCGTGGAAGTATTCACGAGAATCGGCCTCTGCATTGGATATCGAATCATGAAGACTTTCACCCAGAGTAATGTGATAGATTATCGAGGAAAGAATAGCGGCAGACATGTACCCATAAGGATGACCATGAGTTGAGGCTGCTATCTCCGCAGCCCATTCTATCGCACGTTCCCCATCGTATCTGTTGCAGAATAGACCTACTGGCGCAACCCTCATCAAACCTCCGCAGCCCTTGCTTTCATTCCTCGGTTCATCCATCGTGGAAGGCTCATTGTTACAACACAGCATATTCATGCAGGTTGTCCCAGGAGCGCGTACTGCGAACATTGCCGGATCATCGAAGAGCCATGATCCGATTGAAGAATCACCCTCGACGGAATAACCCTGCAGTTGTGCCCAGCGCCGGTATTTCATGTATACATAGGAATAGGGCGCACCGGCTATCCCTCTGGTACAGTATCTGGTCAATGCTAACAGAAGCCCGTCAGCAGTCAGAAGGGACATCTGAGTATCGTCTGAGATCTGATATCTCCCATCACATAGGATGGGTTCGATTAATCCGTCATCTCCGTAGGCCGATCTTATCTCCTCTAGACTCATGAATTCGATAGGATATCCGAATGCATCCCCTATAGCTCCTCCGAACAGGCACCCTTTCGAACGATCGATCAGATTCAACATAATGGTAGCATATCATACGTTAATATCAGACTATTGAGTCTAATTCATTATCAATGATGCTGATTATCATGTTTCAGCGGTAGAAGTTCCTCAAATAGAATTCTGCTTGTTCATACATCGGAAACTGATGCTCCCAACTTTTGAACTGGGCATTGTGGGGCCTGCGATTCTTGGTGGAGTCCTGCCTCAGGTGCAATATCTCATGATAGACAACGTAATCTAGGACGAAATCGGGGACTTCCTCCGAATCTAAAACAGGATTGACTGTTACTACACGGAATAGCTGGTTGCACTGTCCGAACTTGTATTTCGCCATATGCTCAACCCACGAGAAAAAGGAGTTACGGATGTCGTCATCGAATATCAGTCCCGACTCCCTGAGACGCTCCACAGAATCGAGAATATTTTTGAATTGACCCTGTTGGTCCATAGTGACGGTCCTGCTACGTTCCAGATATAGGGGTCTCTTTCCGACAATGAACTTATCGCTATGGATGAAGTCGATAAGTGACTGAGGAGCCCTGAACTTGCCTCTGACGGCCCAAGAGACCACGGCTTTGCATGTATCACGCAGAACCGCATCTGGAGCATCGAGGAGGTAATCCGACAATTCGATGTTCATACAACCTTCTCTGATTGCGTAGGAATAATGCAGATGCGCATGAGGTTTGAGCGTTATCCTGTAGGAATCGAACGGATCCATATCGTTCGGGTATACGCGATCGGTGACATCAACGGCCTTCATCGGATTTCCTCACCACGATATCCTTCTGCCTGTGCTTCCTCTGCATGGAATGCTCCGAGAACACCCTTCTACCGGACACGTCGGTTCCTGTAAGATAGATCGAGGTTGATACGGTCGAAGGTGTGGGTGTGAATATCTGTACCTGTTCGGGATTGGTCTTTAACCTTGTATGGCAGAATCTGTCGAGCTCCTTCATGTCGTCGTCGGTGCATCCTGGATGTGCCGCAATGAAATAATACGTCAGAAATAGCTCCTTCCCGCATTTGGAAACGGTGCTGTCGAACATGCTCTTGAAATCAAGCAGCTTGCCAACAGAGGGTTTTCCCATGATATCGAGCACTTTCTTTGAAGTGTGTTCAGGTGCAATCTTCATCTGGCCGGAAACGTGATGCCTGACGAGAGTATCCAGATATTCTTGACCGTGCTCCTTGTCGGCCAGGATCATATCATACCTTATGCCTGAGTTCACGAAGACCTTCTTTACACCCTTGACGGCACGTATGCGCCTTAGTAGGTCAATCTGCTCAGAATGGTTTACCCTCAGACTGCGGCACACCTCGGGACCGAGACAGCGCTTGTCCGTGCAGACACCTTCGGAAAATTTCTTTGGGCATTCTATGCAATACATGTTGGCGGTCGGACCCCCAACATCCTGAATTATACCATTGAACCTGGGATTTGATGCGAATGATTCGACCTCGCGGACTATTGAATCCTTTGAGCGGGATATCACGGTACGGCCCTGATGTACTGCGATGGCGCAGAATGAGCAATCCCCATAGCATCCGCGGTGGGTCGTGATTGAGTTCCTGACCGTCTCCATGGCTTTGACGGGCCCCTGTTTCGCATAATATGGATGTACGGCGTTCTCATAATCGGATTCGTAAACGGAATCCAATTCCTGACGTGTCAAAGGCCTCTGCGGAGGATTCTGAACTAGATACCTGTCCCCGTGCCTCTGAATCATACCTTTGGCCGTGATGGGGTCGCAATTGGCCCTGAAAGAGTAAAACGCCTGATTGAACGAGTACGGGTCGCGGGCACAATCCTCATAAGATGGTATCTCAGTGAATCCCTCCGGCGGTTTCGACGAAGCGTAGCAGATACCGAGGATGTCCTTCCAATCGACCCCGTTCTTGAGACGTTCTGCCAGTTCTAACGTGCTCAGTTCTGCCATGCCGTATACGATTCCATCTGCCTTCGAATCGAAAAGCACCGATCTGCGGACCGAATCGGACCAATAGTCGTAGTGTGCGATACGTCTGAGACTGGCCTCGATACCGGCCAAGAAGACAGGTTTGCCCTTGGCATGCTTCTTGATGAGGTTAGTGTACGCTATACATGCACGGTCCGGGCGTCTGTCGTTCCTTCCTCCTGGAGTGAAATCGTCATCTCTGCGGAACTTGTTCATTGCGGTGTAGTTGGCAACCATCGAATCGACGCATCCTGCAGATACGGACCAGAACAGTTCGGGGATCCCGAGGCGCGTGATATCATCCGGCGTACCAATGTCCGGCTGGGCTATGATGCCGACGCGGAAACCATGGTCGATAAGCCAATGGCCGATCACTGACGTACCGTTATAGGAGTTGTCCGTATAGGTGTCGCCTGAAACCAGTATTATGTCCAGCGAATCCCAGCCTCTGCATTTCACTTCTTTCTCGGTAGTTGGTATGAACATCAGTAATCCTCACAAGGTGTATTCCATGATGTAGTCATACATGTAGAAACCTTCTCCGATCGGTTTATCCACCTGATCGACGATCTCGAATCCCATACGCTTGTAGAGATTAACAGCACGATGGTTGTCCCGCTATACGGTGAGGTATATGGAACGCAGCCCTTTCTCGATGGAGATATCGGCAAGATGCCTGAATGCTCCGTAAGCGAATCCCAACCCCCTGTATTCGGCTCTCAGATAGAGTTTGGAAAGGAACATCCTGTCCCCCTGAGTCTGGTATCCAATGAATCCGATATCCGAATCGCAGCACCTCAGTATCTCGTAAGTGTATCCATCGGCTATCTGCCCTTCTATAGCATGTTGGCTTTGGAACCGGTCGACCATGTATTCGATCTGTTGTGATGAGATGAGATCTCTGAAGCATTCTCTCCAGATGTTGCATGCTGCTCCAGCCACACGGCTGATGCCCGATCCATCGGCAACCTTCTCGAAGGACACCCCGTCTATGAGTGCTCTGGACCTGATTATCAGGTCGGGAAGTCCTGGTTCGAAATCGACTCCGTAACGGGTATCGGCCCCAGAATCATGCGTCCTCTTTATAGCAGACACTGTGAAATCGACCGCGAGTCTGACAGAATCTCTTAATTTGTGCCCTTTCTCCATGGCACCCACGAGTGCAGAACCGAACACATCTCCTGTTCCGTGATAGTAGCCCTCGATCTCCTGCCTCATGACACTGCCGCATTCACCCGTGACATAATCTCTGTAAACGGCCCCGACCGAGCCGTTGCTGTAACTGACTCCTGTAAGAACGATAGTCTTGGCACAGAGGCACGCTGCTCTGTCCAACACCGAAGAGATGTATTCTTCGGAATATGGTCCGTCCCTGTATTCGAAATCAAGCATCCTGGACAGCTCTGTGAGATTGGGCATTATCACGTCAGCCTTCTCGCACAGTCCGCGCATGATATGAGGGAAGTCGTCATCGAAAACCGGATAGAGTACTCCCTTGTCCCCCATCACCGGATCTACATAAATCCTTGCACCATCGGAAGATGTAGAGTCAATTATCTTCTCGACTATTCCGATCTGCTCTTTGGATCCCAAGAACCCTGTGTAGAAGGAATCGAAACGAAGATCCAAAGTCCTCCAATGGTCGCATATGGCCATCAGGTCGTCTGTAAGATCCCTGTATGTATAACCGTTGAATCCCCCAGTATGGGTTGAAAGCACTGCTGATGGAAGGACGGAACATTCGATCCCGTATGAAGAAATTATGGGTAAAGCTACGGTAAGGGAGCATCTTCCTACGCATGAGATGTCGTGGATCGCGAGCATCCTTCTGTCAGTCATAATATCGCATCACCGTATTCTAAAAAGGTTTTTTGTCATAGTATATAGAATCGGTAAGATAATCTACTTGCAATACAATCGTTTAAATGCCTGTTAAAAAATAGCAACTTATAAGTAATATGCACATTTTGTATACATCGTTGATAAGTACGTACAATTTATCAACAAAATTCAATGGTGTTAGATTTGAAAGTCATTGCAGTCGACGATGAACGCGGCTCTCTCAAGACTGTTACCAACGCAATCAGAGAGGCAGAACCATCGATCGATTTGAACAGCTTCGATAGTCCGGTTGCCGCTCTTTCTTTCGCGGAAAACAATCATGTTGACGTCGCTTTCCTCGATATCGAAATGCCCGTCATGAACGGAATCGAGCTCGCTCAGAAACTCCATGATCTCAACAACCAGATTAACATCATATTCGTCACCGCATACTCAGATTACGCTGTCCAAGCGGTCGACCTCCGTATCAGCGGATATGTGATGAAGCCCGTCATGGCAGAAGACATCAAAAAGGAGCTTGACAACCTTAGGAATCCCGTACCCGAAGAGAAGAGGATCGTGATCCGCACATTCGGTAACTTCGACATACTCGTCGATGGTGTTGCGCTTCAATTCGCAAGACGGCAGGCTAAGGAGATCCTTGCCTACCTTGTGGATAAAAGAGGGCTTTCCGTTCCAAGGAGGGAACTAGTATCCAATGTCCTATCTGATGCCACATACTCCAGGCAGAGCCAGACGAGTCTCTCAGCCATGATGAAGAACCTTGTTGATACTCTCAAAGCGGTTAATGCCGACGACATCCTCATCATGAACCCGGATAACTACGCCGTTGATCTTTCTAAGTTTGAATGCGATCTTTATGATTATCTCGACGGAAAATCCGAGGGTATGAACACATACTTCGGTCAGTATATGGAAAACTACGCCTGGGCCGAAGTGTCCAAAGAGCATTATTTCAAGAACCGAAGTCAGCAAGAACACTGACTCAGATTCAATTCTCTTTATTCCTACTGCTAAACAGCCAGAGCTTTCTCTTTTTATTGCTGTAGCGCGGAATCCTGATGGTTGCTGCGGTTCCCACACCCGGTTCACTAATAACGGTGAGGGTTCCGTTGACCATATCCATGACACGATGGCGAGTGTTATCGATTCCTGAATTGGAATCATCTTTCGAAATAAGACTCGAAGTATCAAAACCGATTCCATCGTCGGATACTGAAGCATAGTAGTTGTTGGCATCCGAGTACGTCTCGATAATTACGGTTCCGCCGTTCTCACGGCGGGAGATTCCATATCTTATGGCATTCTCTACAAGTACCTGTACACTCAGAGGAGGTATTGTGAAATCGACCTCCTTCAACGAATACCTCACATCGAGTTTGTCTTCGAAACGGATCTTCTCCAGACTCACGTATGTACGTATATGCTCAAGTTCCTTGGTGAAGGGGATTGGTTCTGTAATGGATAGCGTGTCCAGATTACCTCTGAGGTACTTTCCGAACAACCCTATGGCATTCCTGATGGATGGCAGGTCTTCCATGCTGGCGATAGTGTTCAGAACGTTGTACAGGAAATGAGGCCTTATCTGCGACACCATTACAGCATGTCTCTGATTGCTGATTTCCACATCCTTCTCTGTTATCATATACCCTCTCTTGATGTAGATGTTGCTGTAGAAGATGATTACGATGAGGAGAGCACATGTGAACATGAGCTGATATCCGTCATAAATGAACTGAATGGCCTCTAGAATTATGATTAGGAAGACGAATGCGATTATAACAAGTCTTTCTGCCAAAGACTTGAGATTGATAAAAGCCCATACAACTAGTATCAAGATCAGTGCTACCGGAGATATGAAGGAAGGCCATATCTCCTTACGTACATAGAGGCCCTCAGGGGTGAATGAGTACAGATTACCAATGAAAAGATTGATCACCAGCACCACGATTCCAAACGCCACCATGATTATGACCGCGTAAAACGCCCAGTCTTTCTTGTACGTATCCATCTGATAACTGATATAGAACCACAGCAAAGCAGCGAAAAAGATGGGGGCCAGATAATAGACGAAATTCACAGCCACATTGACATAATAGAATTCGGGTTTTCCGTCGATATAAAATCCCAGGACACCGACGAACAATGCAATCGCTTCTACAAATATGACCAGCAGGAAAGCGTTCTGAGAGATGCCCTTTCTAGATCTGTCCAATGCACATCCGAAGAAAAGGATGAAAACAACAATCAGTCCGGTAGTGCATAGAGCGATGTTGGAGATTGTAACAGGTTTTTCATTCGTTGGGGAGCCTGTTAAAAGCACGATCGCCACAATGGCATCCATAATCACCATCAATACGGCCAATAGGAAGATGACATTATCCCAACTGGAATGATTCCGGTTCATATGACAGCCTCAACATAGTTTTGACTGTGTTCCAACGTCTTTCTGGGTATCATTATCTTTGTTTCAGTACCGACTCCGATAGTACTCTTCACAGCCAGGGTTCCGTCTACCATGTTAGCCAAACGGGTACGCGCATTATCGACCCCTATGTGAGAGCGCTCTGTAGAAGGTGGCACCGATGTGTCGAAACCCACACCCGTATCGTTAACCTCCACGAAATAGGATTCTTCATCCGCATATGATTTGATGACTACGATTCCACCCTCTTCGCGTTTGCTGATACCGTGTTTTATCGCATTTTCAACCAAAACCTGGACGCATAGAGGAGGTATTTCGAAGTCGATGGCTGATATCTCGTATTTGATGGTCAGTTTGTCTTCGTAGCGGATTTTCTCAAGCTCGATGTATGTCTTGACGTGATTCAATTCTTTCGTGAACGGCACAGTGCTCTCCAAAGACAGGATATCGAGATTTCCTCTGAGGTATTTCCCGAACATGACGATTGATTTTCTCATAAAATTGACATCATCCATACTCATGATGGTGTTGAGAACATTGTAGAGGAAGTGCGGCCTTATCTGAGATACGAGGGCGGCATTCTTCTCCGCGTTCAGCTGAACATCCTTCTTTGCAAGATCATACCCCCTCATGATGTAGATGTTGCAATAAACTGCCAGCATGGAGAACAGCACTCCGATGTACATCACTTGGATGTCTATGTTGAATACCTGTATTAATCCGAAAATGAGTGTAAACAAGATGAAGACTCCGATTGTGAACTTCTCCAGACCTGTTTTCATGCTATGGAATCCCCAATAAATCGATATCGCGATAATGGTAACAGGCATGACGAACGACACCCAGAACAAATCTGTACGCTGATAGAGTCCCGTCTCATCGAAGTAATAAATGAAACCGGTGAACAAATTAATTGCAAGCAGAATACAACCGATCCCGAATGCAATATTGACGATCCTGTGTGATAATCCTGCAATGTAGCTGTCGTTTTGACTAGTAACATAATACCAAAGCAGAAGCGGCATAACCACGGAAGCTGAGAAGTATATCAGATTTGTAATCTTATTTGCCAGCAACATATCCGGGATGCCGTTTACGTAACATATTACAAGCGTGCAGTTCAAGGTCAGGCATTCGAAGAATCCCATAATCAGGAATACGTTCTGCGATCTTCCTCTGAGCCATCTGTCAAAGACAGAACCGACGTAGATGAACAATGTGATGATCATGCACAGCATGTTGACTGAGATGCTGACTATGGTGGCGGGTTTATAATCGATAGGAGTGTAGAACGCACACAATACAAGACACTGATACACCATCAAGAACATCAAAACCGCCATAACGGTGACCCCAATCTTCCATAATCTGTGCTTGTCCAACATCCGAAGAGAAATCATACACGGACAATAAAGTTTTAACTGAAATTCAACCCTCAACATTTTCTATCACGGCAGCATTCGTATCATCCATGGACGTTTCCGATTTCCATCTGGAAAAAGCTTTGGAAGGTTACAATCTATCAGTGAACGAACTAGAGCCCAAAGGCGAATCTCAGGAACTCGTCGAAGCTTACGTCAACCGCGGATGCGTCCTGTACATGATGGATTACCTCACTTCAGCCATGGAAGATCTAACCGCTGCTACGGAGATGATCGAATCCCTTGAATCCCAAGGATGCGACATCGATGACGGTACTTTCGTAAAGGCACATGCGACGATTGGCGCGATACTTTTCAATCAGGATTATGAGGTCTCAGAAGCATATTCCAACGCGCTGTCACGCTTGAATCGGATAAGTCCGAATTCCAGACACTTCGACATGAACGGCATCATACGCATGTGTGTAGAATCTGCCGAGAATCTTCTCGACAGTGAATATCCGGATGGTGCGGAGCAGTTCATCCTCAAAGGGCTTTCGCTTACAGAGAACCGTCCGGATCCTTGGTCCATGAATCGCGTTGTAGAATTCCGCATACTCTACGGCGAATGTTTCCTCGCTAAGGAAATGACACAAGACGCCTTGGAACAGTTCTCTGAAGCATTCGAAACTGGTTCTTCACTTCTAGACTCATCCGAACTTGAAGATATGGAGACTGTCGCATCCGCACTGATATCCAAAGCGCAATGCGAAAAAGATCTTGATCTTATCGATCTTTACCTTGCAGATGCTGAAACATCCGTAGTTCTGCTCGAAGAGATGCTCAAATTCAATAAGCTAGAAAATGCCGACCTGATAGTCACAATCCATCAAGAAATAGCCTCCGTCCTCATGTCCGAGGATAGAATGGATGAGGCAGAATCACACATGATGAAAGCTGTTGCAATCGGAGTTCACGGTGCTAAAGACTACATCAAGAATAATGAAGAATGATTTTAGTCTGTGCTTTATTAATTTTGTATATATCTAAACTAATATAGCTCATAGCTTTATTAACTAAATCATATTAATTTCATGTAACAGTTGTAAATAAACACAGTTCCTGACTTCCTTAGGTTACCATTAAATCATATGTTATGTTGGAGACTGCCATGCAAGGGATGTTCTGCAGCAGATGCAAAAGCCTAATGCCACCCGGAAGCAACAGATGCAGGGCCTGCGGTAATACACTTGGCGCATCAGACATCAGCTGCCAATCTTCCCTAGACGGGCTGGAGCCGAAAAGACAGAGCGTTTCGTACGTCACGGAAGAAAACAAGGCAGCTCCATATCTTCCGTACACTCCTCGCGGATGCCAGCTGGAAACCATAAGCGATATGCGCAATGCTCTGAATGACGGCAGACACATCATAATCGAATCTGGAACCGGAACTGGGAAGACCATTATGTCATTGGCGGCCGGGCTGGAACATGCTAAGGCCACAGGAAAAAAGATCGTCTATCTTTCCAGGACCATATCGCAGAGCGATCAGGTCATGAGGGAACTCAAAGCCATATCCAGGATAAAGAAAGTATCCGGACTCACTATCACAGGTCGCAACAAGTCCTGCCCGCTTTTCAAAGGCACCAAGGACTATGAGAACCTCTCACCGCAGATTCTCTCGATGATGTGCGAGGAGAAACGTGCCAAGAGCATCAAGAACCAAGCTGGAGGATGTCGTTACTACGACAGGGTAAAGTGCAGCATCGACGAGATCGGCAGCTATGTCCATACCAATTTTCCCACATCCGATGCTTTGGACATGTTTTGCGAGAAGATGGGGGTCTGCCCATACGAAGCCAAGAAGCTTCTGATGAAAAACATCGATGTTGTGGCCATCCCGTACATCCACATCCTATCTGAAGATATCCGTGATAACCTCATGACCAATCTGGATGCCACTGATTCCCCCGAAAGCATACTCCTTATAGTTGACGAGGCACACAATCTGATCGACGCTGCCAGAGATCAGGAGAGCTTTACCATCACCACAGATCTGGTCAACAATGCCATCGACGAATGCAATACGATGAAAACTCAGCCTACGGTGTGGGAAGAGGTGGAGATCAAGGATTTCCTCGGATACTTCAAGAACAGCATCCGCAACGTGGCCACAGAGATGCTCGGCCTCAACGAGAAGGAAGTGGTCCTCAAAGACGATTACATCGAACAGCGCATGATGGCGAAGTTCGATATGAAGCCTAACGACCTTGAAGCCGCTATTGAAAGGATTATGGATTTTGGAGAAGCAAGGACCGAACTTCTAATGCAGAACGGTAACAATGAAGTATCACACATCCAATTATTGGGGGTTCTGATGCGGGACTGGTGCACTTCCGCATCCGACAGATTCGTCAGATCCCTCAAGGTCGACAAGGAAGGAGAGTATCTCAGCGCCAAATGCATCGATCCGAGGGAGATATCGTATTTCCTCAACAGCATCCCTGGTGCCATCCATATGTCAGGAACGCTTCAGCCTTTGGATCAATATGCCAGGGTACTCGGATTGACAGGAAACCCAAAATTCATGAAGTATCCATCTCCATTCCCTCCGGAAAACAAATCAGTCATCTATGTCAATAATGTCACAACTCAGCAGAAGGAACTTCAAACCGATCCTTCCATGATGGAGAGACTGGAGAAGTATATCGTAGAGCTCTGTGACGCAGTCGATAAGAACACGCTCGTATTCTTCACATCCTACAATTTTATGCGCCAGATGAGACCATATATTGAGCGCCATCTGAGCAAAAGCCTATATTGGGAGGAACAAAGGAACCAAAGGAAGACCATGGATAATCTGGCAACCTTCCGCAACGGCCGTAACGGAGTGTTCTTCTCCGTGATGGGGGGTTCTGTTGCAGAAGGGATGGACTTCCCAGGCGATGAACTGTGTTTTGCAATAATAGTCGGCATCCCGTTCCCTCCACCATCATCTGAGCAGAAGGCCATGTCCGATATGTTCGATCAGAGATATGGAGTCGGAAAGGGTTGGCTGTACACCAGCGAAGTCCCAGCCATGAGAAAAATGAAACAGGCAATCGGACGCCTTATCAGAACGGAGACAGATCGCGGAATGGCTGTGATCCTTGACAAAAGAATAGCGAAATACGCTAAACAACTAGATGCTGTCCCTTCTGACGATCCAGCAGGAGAGGCCGTGAGGTTCTTCAGATGAAACCGTTATTCGACATCAAAGTATGGATAATCCTGGGATTGGTTCTGGGATTGGTTCTAGGTTTCGACCATCCGGATGCTTCTACCATGCTGATGATCACCCTGATGATCCAGATGACTCTGGCACTCCAAGGTCTGAAGTTCAATGTATCTGATTTCAAGGATTATAAGAAAGGAATCCTCCTCTGTCTGATCTTCTGCTTCTTGTTCAATTCGACAATAACGCTTCTTACCGGTCTCCTATTCATCGAAGATACTGCCCTCTGGTACGGTTGGGTCATGCTGTCCGCAGTCCCGTGTGCCATATCGGTGATGACTAGCACATTCTACATGAAAGGCAACATGAAGCTCGGAATGCTTGGATTCACTGCAATTTACGCAGTAGCCATCGTTCTGACCCCTTTGATGACACATTTCCTTATGGGTGAAGCAGTCAGTTCGCTCAAGATCCTGGAATACGTACTTCTTTTCGTCATTATGCCTATTCTCATAGACATTCCCCTAAACAAAGTCACGATTCCGCCGAAACTGAAGATAGTCGTGATGAATATCGTAATCATGGTCATGGTCTTCATCAGCGTTGGATTCAGAAGAGATTACATTCTTTCCAATCCCGATGTCGCGCTTTGGATAATCGTTGCAAATCTGGCAAGGATCTTCATCCCCTGTTTTGCTCTGATATTCATCATGAAAAGGATTCACATCAACAGAGAGGATGGGGTCGTATATTCGGCGATGATAACATGGCGTAACTCCGGTCTGGCTTCCACGCTGTGCATAGTAATGCTAGGGACCACTTACCCTGATGCCGTTCTGCCAGGAGTTTTGTCTCTATTGATTGAGAACCTGTGGTTCGTTATCATACAAGGTTCATTCAGCAAGATTTGGCCACCCGAATCAACCGCTGCTTGAAATCGTTTTATATTGGATAATCTTACAGCCAATCAAGCGGAGGTAGCCAAGCGGCCTACGGCGCCGGTCTTGAAAACCGGTGGAGCATCTCCTCGAGGGTTCAAATCCCTTCCTCCGCGCTTTCTCTCATTCTTCTTGAATGTAACAGCGTGGTCTTTGTAATTTGAGCGTGGGGACTCATTCAAAGACGAATTCATCCTTCGGCAACAGCTTGGGATAACCTCCCCTTACCAGTTTCCTGATAGAGGTTATTCCGTAAACTCCTCCGAACAAGGATCCGACAATCTCGGCGATGAGGACACCATACCATATCGCATCAAGCGTTCCGAACGCACCTGCTAAATAGATGCATATAGGCAGACGGATGAAATTAACTACAGCGGAGATCAGTAGAGACTTGTATCCCCATCCGAGTGATTGGAATAGGCCTGCGGATGTGTATCCTAAAGGACAGAATGGCAAGAAAAGACCGCATATCATTACGAAGTATGCCATCTGTCCAGCAAGACCCTGCGTTGCCTCCGAGTAGGAGAATGGAATCACCAGATAATTGGCGAAGAGAATGAGAATGGCTGCAATCACTACGGATATTATAACTCCGTATTTCATTGCCAGATAGTATACCTCTTTGATCTTGTTTGGCTTCTTAGCCCCTAAGGCTGCGGCACAGATCGGTACGATAGCGAAACCGATTGCCATTGTCGGAAGCATAAAGAGATCCACCAACTTCCATCCGTTACCGTATATGGCTATACCGTCAACTGGAGATACACCGTCGATAATGACGTTCATTATCATGGCAACAATCGCCATCAAAACGATTTCGAAAGATGCAGGGATTCCAACACGCAGTATATCCCAATCTATGGCTTTGTCCAATTTGAAACCCTTGAGAGGGATCCTTACGAATGTATCCTTCCTTCCGAAATACCAGAAGAAAGCTACAATGAGCGGCAATCCCATAGCGATAACCGTTGCTACTGCAGCCCCGGTGATACCCCAACCGAATACGAATATGAAGATGGGATCGAGAACCATGTTCAAAGCCGCTCCAGCAACATGTATGTTCATTGAGCGTTTAGCCGCACCTTCTGATCTTAAAAGCCCACTCAAAAGACCTCCAAGGAGGAACAACGGGATTCCCATGAATATCGGTATCGAATATGCCAAAGAGGCTTCCATGTTGGAGCTTGCCCCTCCTGCTCTGAGAAGCGGGTCGGCGAAAACAGTGAATATGATAGAAATCACTATTCCCAATACCAATGTTATTACGAATGCCTGTGAAGCAGCCGCGTTTGCCCCTTTACGATCCATAGCGCCTATCCTGCGGGCGAGTGCCTGGGAAGCTCCCACGGCTACGCCGTTACCGATTCCGATTACGAGAAAGAATATCGGAAAGCATACATTTACGGCGGCCTGTGCATTTACTCCGAGTGACGTCAGCCAAACCGTGTCGATGATATTGTTTATACTCTGCACCAGATTGGCTATCATAACGGGAACGGCCATGGCAATCAAGGCTTTCTTCGGATTGCCTAGCATCACTTCGACATTCTTATCGGCTTGTGTCCCCGTTTCACTCATACCGTCCCGCTATACCCCGACAGTGATAAATGTTACTATTTTACAGTGCGAAGTATCGTTTTAATACTCAATAGAGGAATCCAGGCACGGAACAGACCGAATGATGATTGACCTTGGCTGATCCGTGATGAGCCCTATGAGTTCTGACGGTGTTCCACTCATTCTCTGGTTTCGTAATCCGATAATCCGACATAACTGATCAACTCCGATAGCTTCATTCCATTCTCCCAGCGCATGATGTAATTGCCTCCGTTCGAGGTCTCGAACTTCGGTATCCGGCGATAAAGGAGTGCATTGCGTCCCTTGAACTGATGATCGGTGGGGATGGTAAATATTCTCCATGGATCACCACGGAACGATTTCAGTCTATATGCGTATATGGGAACCAGATGGGACTGAGAGCACTCTTCCAGCATCGTGTTGGCCTGTTCAATAAGACGAGCATTCTTGCTGAAATGAATAACATCTTCAGCAGAGCTCTTGACCTCTATGGGGAAAGAGAAGTCCCATCTGAGAGCAACCAGGTCCACACCGAGTGATCCCGCGGCACGTATCACAAGAAAAGGATTCTGGAGTATCGACTGATATGCGGCAGATTCCGTTGCATCGCATGTCTTGATCATCTTGGCTATGATCTTCTCGTCTCCCGAAAGCAATGCTTTCAGCTCTCTTTCGTACGGTTCGCCCGGCGCTGCCATGTTGCATCCCATCTCAGAATAGCCCATGAGCGATATTTAAACAAAATAGGGGGAGATGACCGAAAATCAATGGGGCAATTATTATGTCTGGCTGCAGTTTTTTTAGACCGAAAGTTACCCGTCCTTTAAAAAAAGGAAAATGATGTTTAACACGCAATATGAATCCAGGCGATGCATCTAAGGTTATTATGTAGGGGGATCGATCCCTTATCTTTGTAGTACCAACATCCTGACAAATGTCACTTCATAGTTGTATGCTATGCTGGTTGCTGAAAAAACGAAATGTACTGTTCTGTTCATCCAATAACTTTATTATTCAATATAATCTCAATTATAATGATTAGTCAATATTATTCACTTAATTTATATTAATAATTTATCGTATATTATATATATTAATTAGTTGAGTATTAATATGGTGATACAAATGTTCAAGAACATTTTGCTTGCAGTAGATGGAAGTGACAGCAACAAAATTGCAGCAAATGACGCAGTGGATATTGCAAAATCCATGGGTGCCAAACTTACCGCTGCATATGTGATCATCGACCCTAAAACCACCGCTCACCGCTTCGAGGACGGTATTTCAAGCGATGCTGTAATCAAAGAGGCGGAGAATGCAGCATCCGATGCATTTAAATTCGTCTCCAAAAAAGCGAAAGATGCAGGGATCGAACTAAAAACTCAGATTCTTCTTGCGAACAACCCCGGCAACGCAATAGTAGAGATGTCGTCTGATTACGACCTGGTAATATGCGGTTCTCTCGGACTAACTGGAGTAAAAAAAGCGCTCATGGGAAGCGTCTCGTCAACGATCGTCAAGAATGCAGAATGCCCTGTCCTTATCAGCCGTTCCGAATAAAACTGATTCATCTTTTATTAAGAAAAAATGGGGGATTAATCCCCCTAATTAATTTTACGGAGAGAGTCTGCTGGGATCCCTGGGGAAAAGAATGGCTTCCCTGATGTTGGGAAGATCCAGCATCTTCACGAGCATCCTCTCGATACCGATTCCCCATCCGCCGTGCGGAGGCATTCCGTACTTGAAAGCATCAAGGTAGAATTCGAAATCATCGGGGTTGAGTCCCTTCTTCTGCATCCTTGCGACAAGCCTGTCGTACCTGTGCTCCCTCTGTCCTCCGGAAGAGATCTCCTGACCCTTATAGTCGAGGTCGAAAGCGAAAGCGAACTCGGTTCCGTCCTTCTCCATGATATAGAAGGGCTTTGCCTCCTCGGGGTACTCGGCGATGAAGTACAGGTCCTTGCCCTGTGCGCCCATGTAGTCTCCGACGATCTTCTCTCCCTCGGTTCCAAGGTCATCACCGTTCTTCAGCGGGAGTCCGCCGTCGTTGACGATCTTGAGGCATTCAGAGTATGTTAGGATCGGGTAGGGGCGTGCAGGAACGTTGATCTCCTTTCCGAGGATCTCCAGCTGTTTCTTTCCCCTCTCCATGAGTCCGTTGAGGACATGGTCTATTATCTCCTCGATCATTCCCATGACCTCCTCCTCGTTCTGGATCCAGGACATCTCACCGTCGAAGGAGATGAACTCGGTCACGTGACGGTTGGTGTTTGATTGTTCCGCGCGGAATGCGGGTGCGATCTCGAAGATCCTGTCGAGTCCTGTGGACATGAGAATCTGCTTGTAAAGCTGGGGGGATTGGGACAGGAAAGCGTCCTTATCGAAGTACTTGATCTTGAAGAGCTCGGCTCCTCCCTCGGCTCCGGCTGCGGAGATCTTGGGGGTGAAGACCTGTGTAAAACCGTTCTGGTGCACTGCCTCGGAGATGAGGTCGATCATCATCGATTTGAGCTCGAAGATGGCCTTGACCTCGGGCTTCCTAAGATCCATGAACCTGTTGTTGAGACGTGTGTCCATCTCGACATTGACCTTGTCGATGACTCCCATGGGGAGGGGGACGCCTGCCTCGCTAAAGACTTCGCAAGCTGAAGGGATGACCTCGAGTCCGAGTGCCGTCTGGTTGCTCTCCTTGACCTCCCCGGTAACGGAGATGACCGATTCCCTTGCCA
>DAXB01000019.1:0-23140 GCA_002506175.1 Methanomassiliicoccaceae archaeon UBA113 | reverse complement strand
CCTGGATGACTCCGTACCTGTCACGAAGCTGGAGGAATGCTATCCCTCCCATGTTCCTGACGTCCTGAGCCCATCCGCGGATGGTAACGACACCGTCGCCGACCGCGATGTTGCTGGAATCTTTGTAAGCTGTCATATGAAGTATGACAATAAGCACGGCATATATCACTTTTAGGACATCTATGAGAGATGGGGGGCGTCCCACCTCTCAGTGCACGTGCGGGAAGACGTAATTGATGAGCGCTATCAACACTATGCCTGCAATGACCAAAAGAAGTGATTTAAGGTCCTGGCCTCTCCTGTGGAAGGCTTCCGGGAGCATGTCACACAGAGCAACATACATGAACGTGCCCGCTGCGAATGCTAGCGGGAGACCGATGACGCCTTCAAGAGACATGCCGCCGAACAATAGGAAGAAAAGAACTCCAGATATGGGCGTAAGCATAGCGAATCCAAGAAGGTATTTCATGGCATCCCTTGTGTCGATATCCGTGAGGATCATCGTCGATGACAGCGAAAACAAAACGACGAACTTGTGTATGCACATGCCGACAGTGGCAACCAGGCCTATCTCCTCGCCGGCGTAGAATGCAGCGGCGAGGACCATTCCGTCGCAAATGGCATGGACCGAAAGTCCTACGAACGATGATAATGTGGTCACCTTGTGGTCGTGTCCCTCGACGCATTCTTTACATGTGCATGTAGGCATGTTCCTGTGCTTCAGGTAGACCTCGATAGCCATTATCAGAACGAATCCTGCTAGAATCACATACATAACTGTGTGCACGTCGAAACCTGCTTCCTCGGACTCGTGAAGAGCCTCCGGCAGCAGCATCAGGAACAGAAGTCCGAGGAATATTCCTGCGCTCAGCGATACCAGAAGATGCGCCTGATTATCAGAGAGCACCTTGATGTGGGGGATGACTGCCCCTGCCATCGATATTATGACGAGAAGAGCTGCGAACAGGATGAATCCTACTATCGGTTCCATAGCATTCCGTTTACATTTCTGTTATTAAAGTATTGATGTCAAGTTAATAATAAATATCAACAATCGTGTCGATTGTTAATAAGGTGTGATTATGGGCATCGTAAGCATCTCGCTCAATGAGGAAAACATAGAGGCTCTCGATAAAATCCAACAAGTCTACGGACTCGGGGGCAGGTCAGAGGCTGTTCGCGCATCGATTTTCGCTGCGATGTCCGCGATCCATGAGATGGAGGGCATGGAAGGCTCTGTGGAGGGCGTCCTCATAATCGTCAGGAGCAACCACGCCGACCCTTGGATGATCCAGATACAGGCAAAGTACGAGAAGTACATCAAAACTCAGATGCACTCCCATCTACAGAACCACAAATGCCTCGAAGTGATGGTGGTATCATGCGAAGCCCCCATCCTATCGGACATGCTAAGGGAAATACAAGCCCAGGGCAAGGCCGATTACGTCAAATTCGTACGCAGCTGAACTTATCTGTGTTTGATTGTCGGATTGCTACCGAGAAATAACTAGATTTCAATCCAAAAAATGGGACATCCAAATCCAGAAATAAGTACGAACAAGTTTGGAATCCCGGATGCGGGCATCCGGAATATAAGATTGACTCACTTCTTCTTTGCCTGGTTAGCGACAGCGTTGACCTTGGCATCGATGGTAGCCTGATCCCCCAGATATCTCTTGGAGATAACCTTGAAGTCGGGATCGAACTCATACACGAGCGGGATCCCAGTGGGGATATTCACACCGACGATGTCATCGTCCGAGATATCCTCGAAATATTTGACGAGGGCGCGGAGAGAGTTTCCGTGAGCGGCGATGATTATCCTGTCTCCGGCAAGCATTCTGGGTCTTATGACATCGTTGAAGAACGGCACGGCCCTAGCGACTGTATCCTTCAGGCTCTCGGTGAGCGGTAACAGCTCCTTGTCGACTCCTCTGTACTGCTCCTGAAGCGCTGGATTCCTCTCATCCGATTCCTCTAAGCTTGGTGGCGGGATGTCATAAGATCTGCGCCATTTCTTAACCTGGTCCTCACCGTACTTCTCGGCCGTCTCTGCCTTGTTCAGCCCCTGGAGCGCACCGTAGTGCCTCTCGTTAAGTTTCCATGTTTTGATCACGGGCAGCCATTCCCTATCCATCTCACAGAGAGCGAGGTTGAGAGTATGGATTGCACGCTTCAGGTATGATGTATAACAGACATCGAAGTCGAATCCCTCTTCCTTCATGATCTTACCGGCGGAGATAGCCTCCGCGCGGCCGGTATCGGACAGGTCCACGTCGGTCCATCCGGTGAACAGGTTCTTCTTGTTCCAATCGCTCTCTCCGTGGCGGAGGAGCACCAGCGTCATATTGCCAGCCATGTGATCGACACCCGATTGTTTAATCCTCTATTAAGGGTGTCGGAGTACCACGGGAATGTGCATGCAGGTCCGATTGTAGATTGGCGCTTATAGGAAATCGGCCGAATGGAGGCATACAAACGTAACAGTATGCCCGAAATAACCCATACATGTAGACATCCCAATCCAACCTTTTATTAAATGCGCATTATTATAGGGGAAGCAACGAAAGGATATGGATTATCATGTCTGCTGAGAAAGTTACAGTTTCTATAATCAAGGCTGACGTCGGATCGGTCGTTGGACACGCAAGGCCCCACCCATCGATGCTCGATGCAGCAAGGAATGTCCTCAAGGACGCACAGAAAGCCGGAACAATCGAGGACTTCTACGTCACACGCGTCGGAGACGACATCAACCTCTACATGACTCACTACAAGGGAGAGGGAAACAAGGACGTCCACGGAGCCGCATGGGAGTGCTTCCAGCAGGCAACAAAGATCGCCAAGAAGATGAAGCTCTACGCAGCCGGACAGGACATCCTCACTGATGCATTCTCCGGAAACGTCAAGGGAGCCGGACCCGGTTCCGCCGAGATGACCTTCGAGGAGAGGGGTTCCGAACCTCTGCTGTTCTTCATGGCAGACAAGACCGAGCCCTCCGCATACTCTCTGCCCCTCACAAGAATCTTCATGGACCCGTTCACAACTACCGGACTCGTCATCGACAAGAGGGCGAAACAGGGATTCGACTTCGAGATCCAGGACGTCATGGCCAACAAGAAGGTCGTCATGTCCGCTCCCGAGGAGTCCTGGAGCATCCTCTCCCTTCTCGGAGACACATCCAGGTACGCGATCAAGAGAATCAACGCAAGGGCCCCCGGAGTCGGACCCGCAGCCGTTGTCTCCACAGACAAACTCAACATGACCGCCGGAAGGTACGTCGGAAAGGACGATCCCGTCTGCATCTGCAGGTGCCAGAGCGGACTCCCCTCGGTCGGAGAGTACACCCAGCCCTTCATCAACCAGACCATGCTCGTCGCAGGATGGATGAGGGGATCGCACATCGGTGCGTTCTACCCCTGCTCCCCCGAGGACTCCGACCCCACTTACTTCGACGGACCTCCAAGAATCTGCTGTCTCGGATTCCAGCTCAACGATGGAAAACTCCAGGGACTCGAGCCCTACGGAGCAAAGAACGGAGAACACATCCCCGTCGACTTCTTCGGAACATCCACATTCGACGAGGCACGCAGGAACGCAATCAGGGCATCCAAGTTCATGAGGTCCCAGGGACCATTCGTACCCTCGATCCTCGGTGCAGAAGAGATGGAATACACCTCCAGGCCCGAAGTCCTCAAAGCACTCACAGACAGGTTCGTCGACCTTTCCGAGGCACCCAAAAAGGATGCACCTGCGAAGAAGACCTGCTGCAGGAAGAAGACAACCAAGAAAGCGGATGTCGAGTGATTCGATGCTGACAAAACCGGCGATCATAATCAACTGCAAGGTTTACTCCGAGGTTGAGGGTGTCAAGGCCCTCCACCTCGCCGAGATATGCCAAAACATTGTTGACGAGACCGGAGTGGGTTTGGCAATCTGTCCTCCCATGGTCGAGCTCTCGTATGTCGCCGACAGCGTCGAGATACCAGTTCTGTCGCAGAATGTGGATCCCCGCAAGCCCGGATCGGGCACAGGGTACACCACACCTTCACTCGTGAAGGCAACAGGTGCCAGCGGTACCCTGATAAACCACTCGGAACACAAGCAGCCCGCGGAAGATGTGGGCACTTGTGTTCAAATGTGCAAGGAATTGGAACTCATCACATGTGTCTGCGCAGATACAGTTGACGTAGCGAAGGAACTCGCACAGTTCTCGCCCGATTTCATCGCCGTCGAGCCTCCTGAGCTCATAGGAGGGGACATCTCGGTGACCTCTGCCAACCCTGAGATCGTTTCAAACACAGTCGAGTCCGTCAAATCGGTCGATAAAGGCATCTCTGTGCTCTGCGGAGCTGGAGTCAAGCACGGCGGAGACGTCAAAACTGCCATCGATCTTGGCGCAGACGGAGTTCTCCTGGCATCCGGAGTCGTCAAATCCAAAGACCCCGAATCCGTCATCAGAGATCTCATCAGATACATCTGAATTCTCTGGGACATCTTTTTATTATCCTACACATAGCGATAGCCATGAACCCGAAGTTCGCCGCTGTGGCGGTTGTGTTGCTGATGCTATTCTCAGCCGTTCATTTCGTAACCTATGACGGTGCCGAAAAGGGCGTATTGCTGTACGAAGTAAACCGCACGGATGCGGACGAGGGAGTATCGATACACAACTACTCTTCATCTGAGATAGATCTTAAAGGGTATGTCATCTCCGATGGCGAGGGAAAGGTCACATTCACCAAGTCTTTCAAACTGGATGCGGCGGACACGATCACCATCGTCAGGAACATAGTTGAAGACTCGGACTTCCAGGGGCGCTATCCCACATATACCGACGGTGACAAGGGAGTATCGATAGAAAGCAAATTCAACCTCGCAACTTCTGGTGACGACCTCTACCTGTACCTTGGAGAGACCATGATCGATGCCTTCTGTTTCGGAGACAAGACCGTATCCGATTGTTCATTCTGGCATGGGGATTCTTTCAAATTCAAATCAGGATACTTCGCCCTGAGGATATCATCAGGAAACACAGCATCGGATTGGATGAACTACAAGAACGGTATCACCACCAACTTCTTCGATCCTTCAATACAATTCGATGCTACTGTCACCCCATTCCTGTTCCCTGAGTCGGGCGGCATACCCATCTACAATGCCATAGAAGCTGCGAAAGACACCGTATACATCACGATGTACGAATTGACCAACAAGAACCTCTACGGCCTCTTGTGTGACCTTGAGGAAAGGAAAGGGGATCAGCATGTTGATGTCGTTGTGCTCCTGGAAGCAGATCCGCTGGGATACACATCATTCAGCAGCGATTCCAGATACATGAAGGCCTTGATTGATGCAGGAGGGGAGATATACTTCATTGGCGGAAGCTCGTCGGACAGATACACGTATGTCCATGCGAAATACTGCATCATAGACTCAGAGACCGTAATCGTCACATCCGAGAACTGGACAACAGGCAACTTAAGCGGAAAGTTAACTGCGGATCCCTACTCCAGTCCGAATAACCGCGGATGGGGTGCTGTGGTAGCTAGCAAGGAGTACGCATCATACATGGAGAAGGTTTTCTGGACGGATCTCGATACCAACATGTCGGACATAATATCATTCCAGGACTACGTCATTACCGTTGAACCTGCCGAGACCAGTTACAAAGCTCCCACGGATGAATACGAATCGATTACCGTTTCCGCAAAAGTTACGCCTGTGATGTCCCCGGATAGTTCCGGAAACGCTTTCAACTACTATATAGACAACGCCAAGACCAGAGTATACTCCGAACAGCAGAGCATCACAAGCTCCTTTGCTAACATCACCACCGAATCACCTATCAAGCACATGGCTCAGGCGGCCGATAGGGGTGTTAGCGCCAAGTTCATCCTCAACTCATCCAACGACGAAGGCGATGCAAAAACACAGGTTGATAAGATCAATCTCACATCCCGCATCCAGGCATGCAACATGTCCGACCCGTATGTACACAACAAGGGCCTTATCTGCGATGATATCTCCTTGGTTAGCTCGATCAACTGGACATCAACATCCATCAATAACAACAGAGAGATGGCCGTCGCAATCCATTCCATAGAGGTCTCCGATTTCTTCGCAGAATCCTTCTCGAAGGACTTCGATCGCAACTACACATACAGCGGTCTTGATGTGAAACTAACTCAGGGTGAAAAGCACTACTCATCTGGAAAGGACATCATATTCAGCGTCTCGGTTTCACAGAAAGGAACATTCACCTACCAATGGGACCTGAACGGAACAGTTAAGACCACAAATATCCCGCGCACATCCTATTCTCTCGACAACGGCGATTACACACTCAAAGTGACCGTTACCGATACCAATGGCGCAAAGGGTCTGATCACACACGCATTCACGGTTGGAGACTCCCCCTCAGATCCCGGATCCACCAGCATACTTGATAAGATAGGAGCATATCTCGCCCCCATAATCGCAGTCATCCTGGCAGCGTTTGTCGGAATCACAAGACTTGGAGGAAAGAAGAGATGATAGTCAGACTCGCAACCATGGCAGATGCCGTCAGGATACTGGATGTAGTCAACAGCAATCTGGATGACGTTTTCTCCTTGGATGCGATAGAGTTCTTCCTCGCTGAATGGCCCAACGGTCAGCTTATCGCTGAGGATCTGTTCGGCAATATCGTTGGGATCCTTTGCAGCTTCAGGATCAACCAGAGCGTCTGTTCCATATCCCTCTTCGCGGTAGACAAGAATCACCGTAACCAAGGAGTGGGTACACAGCTGTTCCAATCATTCCACACCAGATGCTACATGGAAGGCATCTCCAGGATACAGCTTGAGCTTCGTACCAGCAATGTCAAGGCCCTCAGGTTCTATCAGAGGAACGGCTTCTGGGTAGCCGAGAGGATGGAGAACTTCTATTCCAACGGAGGGTCGGCATACCGCATGGCAAAAGACATCAGGCGTCGTTCTTTCTTCTCATACGATACAGGACGTACAGGATCGTGACTCCGAGAGCCACCACCAATGCGCAAAGGATATAATCCAATACCTTGAAGTGAGTCGGGAATACCGGTATGGGGGGATCCTCGGATTCGTGAGTCAGCGTATAGAACACGGTTTCATTCCCGGCAACGAACGATACCGTGGAAGCATACTCGCTGGTGCCGATCACCTCATAGAATTCACCGTTGCGGACGTATACCGATGTGCACTTCGAATTATCTGTGTTGAGAGTGACCGTTATGACGGATTGCGATAGATCCTCGTAACCGATACCGAAAATATCCAAACGGTATGCATGCTCGAAAATAGTAGGAGGAGCGATAGGAGATACACTGAGTACGAATCTGTCGCTGCAGAATGTCCCTGAATCCTTAGCCTCGACGATAACGGACTTGTAACCTCCATCGAGCATAGCACCCACAGATGTGACTTCATGGGCCTGACTGAGCACTATGGAGGCTGCGGATCCTGATACCATGACGCGCGGAGACTCTGACTTGTCTGAATAATAGATGACATTAGCCACGATACTCTTTCCTCCGATAGGGCCGAAAAGCAACGAATCGGAATCGCATTGAATCACACCATTGGAATCGAACCTGCCGTAATTGTATAAGGACCCAGATAGCTCAATGAATCCGGAATTGGAGAGATATCCTCCATCCAGGACCGTCAGAACGGCTTCGGGTTTGATCAGGAAATCTGAATTAAGAAACACGGACACACCGGATGAAACGGTGGCGGATGATGGAGATGACCATATCCCCGCTGAACCATACACATCGATAGAAGAACGATTGTATAGGCATTTCTCTTTAATCGGAGCTGTACTAGGCGAATGGCCTATGACGTATGAAGATAGAGCAAACGCGGCATTCCTATTATCGTTAAAGAAAAGCGCATCCAGCGAAATATCCGTGCCTTCTGCATCCAAAGTAACGTTATGCACAAGGAGATCCGTGTACTTCTCGCCGTTGCATATTATAGATGGTATGTTTAGGATGCCTGCACCGAGAATTGCGGTGTACACATCAGCCAAAGGCCCGATATGGGCAGTGACATCGCCTGTAGCTATGAAAGTACTCTTGTTAGCGAGGTATTCAGACTGAGAATGCTCCGTATTGGCACCTATGCACAGGTATGACACGGAACCCGTCTTGATATCGTATTCGATGGCACCTACCCTGGATGATATGTTGGTCATGTATCCCACGGTCGCACCGGCCAGAACAACATAGACCGAACCGTACTTTCCATTGACGCCGGTTGGATAAAACCTATCCACAGAAAGCTCGTTTCCGAGATTGTATGATATGGCCGAAACGGACAGAAGGTCTGTAGTAGGGCATATCTCCGTTATGTTACCTGATGCCAATGAGACGGTCACGTTGCGGAATACCGTGAACAGACGGTCATATGAGGTATCTAATGCGGAAGATGATTCGGGACTGACGGAAATGAGGGACAGGGTCCTGACCGAACCCGATTTCATAACAAAGTCGACGCTTAAGGTGCGATAGAAATCATCAGGTTTATCGACATAGAAAAGCGACAAATCACCGATATTGGCACCATCCAAAACAATTGACAGCTTTCCTTCGACGGATCCGAAGTCGAAAACGGCGATATCGCTACCGGCAGAATACTCGGCTGAACGGACCGCATAATTCTTGTAAGAAACTACCACGGTGCTCCCGTTTTGAGTGATAAGAGCATCGGCATCTTGCGAATCGGCAACAGAATCGTAAGGTGCAATCGGCGCGAAAGCTGATAATGCTAATGCGGCCAGGAAGGCCAAAGCTGCAATTGCATACGCCTGTGATGCTCTCATACGACGGAAAAACGGAATGTATGTATTTGACGATTTGCGAAGGAAGGGTCAAACTCCCGTATGATAAACGGGATGGAAATCATCGTACATAGGATCTGAGGCCATTAGCCAACATGGCATGTATGTAGGGAAGTGGTACCGGACTAAGTCCATACCATTTACCATGATTGTGCCTGCTAACTTGGAACCCTGCCATGAATTGTTTTCCATATCCTGGTAAAGGAATCTGACGATGTAATCAATGAGGAATTCGTACTGGGATTCGGTTATTCCTGCTTTTTTGATTACAGAAGGCATATCATGCATATTGAGAATGTAATCTATTGCCATCTGAGGATTGTTCCTGTTATTATCGATGATCGGTGCTGCTTTTTCGATGAGCGATACCAACGAATACACCGTTAGCAGCAAAGACTCGTCGCTGCGGATGAACTGCTGGATGCATCTCTGAAGACTGGCATCTCCATCTGCATATACCTGACGGTCCATGCCGACCCAAGACCCCAAGTTCCGTGCCATCTCCCTGACGAAAAGCGACTGCGACTCCGTCTTATCGGATATCAAATCGCCATCCAATGTTAGCAAAGCCGTATGGAAACAATCACTGTCCACAAGACCGAAAAGGCCGAAAAGTATCTCGCTGGCCCGTTCATACCCATCATATTTCGTTATATCCACTTCAAGGCCGTCATAGTTATCATGGATCTGAATGACTGTATTGGTATCCAACGCTCCGCTGATGGCAGTCTGCTGAGATGTTATCTCGCCTGCATCTGCACCAGGGATGAAATGGTCTACCCCGTAATGGAACAACCCGAACTCGGTCGGCGGTATAACGGGAACAAGGTCCCGGCGGTCATAGATGTTGTGAATACCTGTGTAATCGTTACTATCAACCACCTCTGCCGCAGTTGCGGCGTTAGGGGTAGCGAATGTATAGGCGTAGGTTCTCTCTCCCATGGTGTCGAAGCAATCGATGATGTTCTTCGCTGCTATGTTTACCACAGCTGCGCCCCTGGAATATCCTGTCATCCAGAACCGTACATCCTCGTCGTATCCGTCGATACGGTGATCGGACATATACTTCTTGAGTTCCTGGCATACCTGTTCCGCAGCCTCCCGGAATCCCTCCGATTCTCCAACACCCTGCCCCACATAGAAGTTGCTAACCCATTCGGCACCGTATCCGCCAGAACGTAGAACCACGGGGATGATTGTTAATTCCCTTCCATCGACGGTCCTGTGGAGCGTCGCCATTGCTACACCTATACTGTTCTCAGTTGGCTCCTCTCTGAAGGATTGGTTCACATGGAAATCCGTACAACCTATCTGATCCAGAAACTCACGGATACTATCGCTCTGCGTCTCGTAATCCTTCGCATAAACAAAACCATTCGCTGCCATGAGGAAAGACATGGTGGCCATACTGCTATTGTATGTCTGCGGGTCCTGGACGAAGTATCCGTCAGAGTAATAATATGGAATTTCACCCAAAGCTAGTGACATCCCAACTGTACCGGTGTAGACCGCGTATAATCTCCCTTCAGCCGATTGGAATGTCTTATCTGTAACATGCATGCGATTGGGCTGGTCCTGTCCGTTCAGATATATGAATGCGAAAGCCGATGCTGCCAAAATCACGATTATAACAATGGCCACGAAGGCTTTCCTATTCATGTTCAATCATCATCCTGACAGTATAAGACAGACACGCATGGGCAAACTCAGAAAAGACTGGATGGAATCAATCATCTGACTCAGAATGAGCACTGCGGGAATCAAAGTACTGACTGATGAGCGTCGAACCGAGGACCATGATCATTCCGATTGCCCCGAAAATATCCACTGGATCGCCTAGAATTATTATGGAAAGCGCCAGCCCTATGGCAGGTTCAAGGAAAAGGAACAATGCGACTGATTGGGATTTCATGACTGATATGCCAGCAAAATACAAGGTGAAAGCTATACCTGTACAAAACACCCCTAAATAGATCATCAGGACGACTGAACGGGCGTCCAGAATCAATGAACCGGTATCCACAGTGAACAGAGTTAAAGCTCCGAGGATGAGGAAGGATATGAACATCTGAAATGCTGTACGGTCGATGGCGGAAATACTCCTCAGTTTCCTGTTCACCACTATCACAGATATCTCGAAAACAGCTGCTACGAGTGCGCATACTATCCCGGTAAGGTCATCGCCTGTAGGCATCTGACTGGTGGCGATTCCCGATACGAGCAGAACTCCGATAGCGGCCATTATGACGCATATGACATTGTAAGATGTGACCTTCTCCTTCAGCAGGAGCGGAGTGATTATAAGAAGGAGCACGGGCCCCATATTGTAACAGATGACTGCGTTCGATAGCAATGTCAGACTGTATGCCTCGAACAGGAAATACCAGTTAAGGGCCTGACATATACCCCCGATTATCAGCACCAGTAGGTTGGATCCGATATCATCACGGGATATCGGCGTTTTCAAGAAACGGGAAAGTATCAAGAGAAACAATACTGCGATTATCCCTCTGATTGCCACTATTACGACCGATGGTAGGTCGATGTAATGGGTCACGAATCCAATGGTCCCGAAGAAAAGAGAAGATACAAGCATCTCAAGCTTGCCTAACGTCTCGGGACTGCGGTTCATGATATCATCAACAGATTTGCATGAATCTGTATCTATTTATCGGTGACAGAAACGTATGAATGGCAAATAATTCCGGGGTCTCCCCCGGTAAATGTTTTTCAGCTGAACATCGAATCGTCGACGTGCTCAGTCTCGAAGTAATAGCTGGAACGTTCCTTCTGAGCTGATGAAACATCCTTGGACAATCCCTTGTTGTAGGATCCGTACCTTTCTTTGATCTGCTCTTCGACGCTGCGGGACCTCTTCAGAGCCTTGTCGATGTGCTCGCCTGTGATGTGCTTAGCTCCTTCCATAACGGCGATGTCTCCGGCGGACCTTATGAGTCCTCCGAGCTCCCTGAGCCTTAGAGTAAGCGCATTGTTCTGGTTATCGAGCTTTGCGCGCCTCTTTCCCTCGGTGATGATCTTGTCGACGGCATCTATGGTGGCATGAGGGATGTGACCATCAAGCTCGACCTCCTGAGCGACGAACTGTGCGTATCTGGCGCGGTTGTGGGAAGTGTCCGGCATAGCGATGTCGACAAGAACCTCATATCCGTTTCCGATGATCCTCGACCTGAGCGGTGACAGGATGTTCTCCAGATCCTGGATGTTGCATGCAGCTACCAAGATGAAATCGCAGGGCACATCCTCCACCTTGACACTGGCGCCTGCGGACTGGGGATTCCTGCCTGTGATGGGGAAAACCTTGTCCTGCATTGCAGTAAGGATATACCTCTGGAGCTCTTTGAGGTGGGAGATCTCATCAACGAAAAGGACACCTTCGTGTGCTTCATGAATGGCTCCTGCGATGACCCTCTCATATGGAGGGGATCCGAGCTTCTCGTGTCCTCCGTAAGGATCGTGGCGGACATCTCCGAGGAGTTCCGTTTCCGACGCTCCGGTAGCGAGTACGAAGGGGTTCCTCCTGAGCTTGACAAGGACCTTCTCGTTGCTGGTGCTCTGGAGCTCGTTCCTCTTGTCGATAGCGGCTTGGTCGAGCTTGCGGATCTTGTCACCGGCACGCTCGAAGATGACCTGCTCATCGTTCCTATCCCTGGTGGTGACCTTCTCCTTTCCAGCGGTCATCTCGGGGATTGCGATGTCAAGGACCCCTCCCAGGTTGCTGAGGATGTCCCCAAACGGATTGTTCTTAGGGGCGTTCTCAACCTTGGACTGCTGGCAGTGGGGACAGGTGACATCCCTGGGCAGCGAGTACATACCACAGGACTTGCACTTGTATCCGAGATGCTCAGCCACGTTGGCTGGGGCATCCTCGGGTGCAAGCAGAACACCGACTGAAGCGGCCTTGATGTCCTCTTCCTTCTGAACCTCTTCGGCATCGAGAACGGAGAGGAAAGGCCTCTCTGGGTTCTCCGGGTTCTTGACAACACGGACCTCATGCGAGGGCGACGGGAGGTTCATAGACAGCGCACGGGCTATCATGGATTTTCCGGTTCCCGGCGGCCCTACGAGGAGAAGATGCCTGCGCTGCTTCGCCGCGATCTTGGCCAGTTCGATGGCTTCCTCCTGCCCCAGTACCCTGTCAAGAGGGTCGGACGGAATCAGGATCTCCGCAGTCGACTTCAGAGCCTGGACATCCTCCCAGGTATCAACATGCTTCTGCTTGGTCATGGTAATCAGACGAGGTCTTCCTTGGTCCAGATGACGATCTCGGCAGGCATCTTGGAGATGTTTCCCTTACGGGTTCCTACGACCGTCTTGATTCCCTTCTCGATCGAGACATCGATGATCCTCTGGGAGATGACACCGTCGAAGACGATGGTGGCGACAGCATCATCATCCTCTTTGAGGGTGTTGACAAGGCTCTTGACAGCGACCTGCTTGATCTCATTGTTGTCGGCATCCAATACCTTGGCGTTATGAGTGGTGGACAGCTCAAGGAGGATGTCACGGTAGCTCTCCTGCACAGGGGTGAGCGTCTTGTCTGAAACGAGCTTCTTTCCGCGGAGTGTCCTGGGTTTCTTCTCCTTGGCCTTAGGCTCCTCTTTGGGCTCCTCGGCAACAGGCTCCTCTGCAGGCTCTTCATCCTTCGGCTCCTCGGAAACAGGCTCCTCTGCAGGTTCCTCCACAAATTCCTCCTCCTTCCTCTTGGTGGACTTCTTCTTCGTGGATTTCTTGGGTTTATCCTCTACGGGCTCATCAACGTCCTCATAATCGGGCTGCTCGACGACTACCTCTACGACCTTCTCCTCGACGGGTTCCTCGGTCAAATCCTGATAATCATCGGACTCGACCCTGTTCTCTTCCCTCTCGAGACGCTCCTCGCGTTTCTTCCTGTACTTATCGAGGGCCTCGGTGTTGAAACGATCCTTCCTGCGCTCATCGCGACGTCCCTCGCGGCGGTCGTCATGCTCTTTGCGGCGGTCGTCACGGTCTCTGTTGTGCCTGTCACGGCGGTCCTCGCGACGCTCTTCACGGCGTTCCTCGCGGCGATCCTCATGACGCCTCTCCTCCCTGGGCTCAACATCGTCAAGTGTCTTCTCCTCGTAACTGAGGTTGTTCATCTCCATGTACTGGTCTCCGGGAACCTTGTTACGGAGGCACTTCGTGATCTGCTTCGCTGAAAGCTCCTCTACCTCGTGTGCACGCGGTGCGCGGGCGACGAAATCTACCTCGGCAACCTGGAACAGCTCCCTTAAGATGAGCTCTCCGCCTCTGTCTCCGTCGGTGAAAGCTGTGACGACCCTCTCCTTGGAAAGCTCCTGGACAGACTTGGGAATGTTGGTACCCTCGACTGCGATAGCGTTCTTGATTCCTGCCCTAAGCAGGTTGAGAACATCCGACCTACCCTCGACGACGATGATTGCCTCGGAATCCTTGACAGCGGGTCCTGCGGGGCATCTCTCAGGTCCGTAGGTTGTGATCTCGTCGACCTGGACGCTCTGCTTGACACTGTTCATGATATTGATGCTGGAACCTTCGGACTGCTTGATGAGGTCATTGAGAAGCTCCTTGGCACGCTCGATGACCTTATCCCTCTTGGTGACACGGACATCTTCGATACCGAGAACGCGGACTGAAGCTTTACACGGTCCGACACGGTCGACGGTCTCAAGAGCCGATGCCAGGATAACAGTCTCGACCTGATCGAGACTGGATGACATATAGATGATACCGTCGGACTTTCCGCCTTTTGTGACAACCTCGACCTCGATCCTTCCGATCCTTCCGGTCTTCTGGAGATCTCTGAGGTCCAGCTCGTCACCGAGGAGACCTTCGGTCTGTCCGAAGATGGCTCCGACAACATCGGGTTTGTCGATGACTCCGTCGGCAGTGATCTTCGCTTTTACCATGTACTTTGTTGCATTGGGATCAATATTCATTTGTAAACCCCTTGGGTTATAGGGGAAAACCCAATCCTCCCTGCTCTCCGCATCCCATTGTGTCCGGTACTGGGTTCATCCCCACGTCCGTCCTTCTTACACTCGGATCTCTTCTGTGTCGGGTCGGCGCTCCGTTGCCCGGGATCCTTTTTTACAGCCCTTCTTGGGGCCGATATGATCGTGATATGATTATGTGAACAGGAAAGTGAGCTTTCCTTAATCGTGCATATATAAGATACTATATAAAGGAGTTGTTAAAAAGTTTACAAACTGGTCAATTTGGCCTCTTTCTGATTTTCAGTGGGTAATCAGTAATGAAAACAACTCAACTAACAGTGATCGATAAGTTATCCTTCATGAGGAGCGCAAGCGACGAATCGTTGAAGCCAGAGGCTTCGCGAACGAAGTGAGCAAGGGATTGTTCATGCTTTTTTGCTCCCATGAAAGGGGTGAATAATACTCTTCATTGCTTGATTCCAAAATTGAAACATCTGGCCCACTGAAAATCAGAAAGAACCTCAATTTGCTCCGTCAGATCATTTTGATGACATTGGCATCAGGTATGTTCTCACAGACCTTCAGAACAGAATCGCTACATGTGAACAGAAGAATCTGCATCTCCGAAGATATTTGCGACAACGCTTTGCAAGCACCCTCCATCCTGGCCGAGTCGAATGTTATTAGGACATCATCGAGGATCATCGGAACCTTTCCGCCGCACATCTGCTTAGCGATCGCCAGCTTAAGGGATAGGAGTATCTGGGCGCGGGTTCCGGCACTGCACTGGAATAGTGTCTTTTTGCCATCGTCGGAGATGACCGTGAGTTCATCGTTGCGAGGATCGGAATCCATGCGGTAGAGACCGTTTGTCATCAACGACAGATAACAATCGGCGATGCGGAGGACTTCGGGCTGCACGTTCTTGTAGAGGTCTGCGCATGCACCGTTCAGGATGTGCGAGGACAGGATTGTAATGGCGCCCTCCCTGAGAACCGCATCCCTGTGAGCTGTGAGAGATGAAAGCCTATCGATCTCCCTGTCAAGCTCTCCGTCCTTGATGATATTGTCGAGACGTTCTTCCAGAAGGCCGATGTTCTTATTGACATCCATCTGCTCGTCGTCTTTCAGATCCATCCTCTGGATTTCGGAGAACGGCATGTCGGGATCGTATCCGGCAGCCCTTATTGTTTCGGATACGGCGTCGATGCTGGATTCGCAAGTGATCAGCTCCCTGTACTCCTCCTTGGACCTTGAGAATCCCTCCTCTCCTCCGTAGGGTGTCAGGAAAACAGTCAAATCGTTGCGAGCCTCGAGCATCGCGGAGTTGGCCTGTGACCACTGTGGCAGGTTGGCATCAAGGTCGGCGATAACCTTCGACACATTTCTGATGGAATCTATGTCCCCTTCGACCGAAAGATGCTGAATGTTCGAAGATGCCATGAGACTCTCCACCTCCTTCTCGTAATCCGATATCCATTTCTCATTCAGCGTGTCCCTGACAACCTCTTCATGTTTAGGTCTGGCCAGAGCATAAGCCCCGATGAGGATAGCGCCTGCGGCCAAGCATGCCGCGGATATAGCGAACCAATTGCCCATGTTCATAATGTACGGCACCGCTCCTGCGGCCATGATTACAGCTCCTGAGACAGCGACAATAGGATTGAACTTGTTCTTGACCATCCTGGTCTGAGGTGCACGGGTAGCGCGTTCGCGATATTCGGCATAGGATTTCTCGGCGGAAGAGTAACGGGGAGAAAGAGCACGTATGGATCCTTCGTCGGTCGGGAGCTTCTTCGCTATCGATGAGCGCTGAGAGTCGATGAGATTGAATGCGGCCTGTGTAGACTGTACCCTGGACTGCAGAATCCTGTGCTTCTAATCGGCTTCATCGTCGGCAATAGGCTTGGAACGGATCTCGTCCCTCCTGGAACGGAGCTTCGAAAGGCGGACGAAAAGATCCCTCTGTGTATCGATCTTGTCAGCCTATGCATTGACGGCACGGGCCTTCTCATTGTATTCTTTGAGCTCATTAAGTCTTTCGTTGAGCGAATCTTTCTCAACCATGATGTCAGAGTATGATTCGGTTTTAGCCCTGAGTTCCAGGACCTTCTCGCGAGTTGAATCGATAGATGACTGGTATGTGTGAAGTTGCGAAGATCCCCTGGGCACCGTTCCAACCTGTTCGGTTATATCCGATTCGATGGCCTTCAATACGGCCGGAACAGCTTCTCCACCTGGGATAGACAGATAATTGGAGATGATTCCGTTAGACTCGAAGATACTGTCGTTGTCTAGATCGGAATAGCTCATGGCATGTATGGATCTGAATAGCTCTGGATCCATGCCTGCGATGCATTCTGGGACTGCCCCCTTACGTTGCCTGTAATCGAGCTGTATGACATACGGTTCGCCGCCCTCGACCGCTTCGATGAGTCCGTTGTTGCTCTTGTTGCGCTCAGGATACAGTTTCTTCTTGTTCGTCGGTACCAACGTGGTTCTGACGAACTCCATCAGAGTGGTCTTACCGGATTCGTTGGGGCCATAAAAGATGTTAAACCCGGGACTGAGTTCGAACTCGCGGCCGATCATCCTTCCGAATGATCCGACGGATATTCTCTGTATCCTCATCTCATCGCCTCCAGCCTGGTAACTGTTGATCTTAGGGCCTCTTCAACAAGGGACCTGATAGACTCCTCGGACATGGAAGCGAAGTATTCGCGATGCGCCGCAAGCGGTTTGTTAGTGCATATTATGTCGATTATCTCATCCTTGGTGAGAGCTTCGACCCCTCTGCCAGTCTTGATGACTGCTGCGGTGATGTCGTTACCTCCGGCCCTGGCATCAATGTCGACGAAAGGCACAGTATCCACGATTATTGAAGACACTGTGCAGTCCAATGAACCGCCCAATATCTTTACAAACTCATCTTCTTCGGTACGAAGCATAGTGTTGAGGTCGCCTGAACCCGTGAATGTTATACGGCAGACATCGTTCTTTCCATAGCATTTGAGATCGGAGATTATCTGTTCCAATGTCTTGCCACCGATATCTACGGAAACATCATTCCATACAAAAGTCTGGGTGGGTATGAAATCGCATGATACAACCGATCTGGAAGATACTTTGACAAGATATGCACCCTTCTCCCCGGTCTCCCTGAAACTCCTTCCCTGGATATTTCCGGGGTAGATTGCATAAGGGGACCGAGATACGACGTCCCTCTTGTGTATGTGACCGAGAGCCCAATAGTCTACCGCTTTGCCATTCAGATCTGAAAGGCTGAACGGTGCGTACGGGTACCCTTCCGTTACCGATTCGCAATCTGCATGGACGCAGGCGATCGTGAACCTGTCAGGACTTCCCGAGAGCATCGAAACCAGATTCCTCGTCTCATGCTGTGTTGAATAACTGATTCCGATGACCTCTGCATCATCGCTGACCTCTATGGTCGACATTTCCGATCCGAACTCGATGACGTTGGAAGGATACGGGATGGACTCGTCCCAGGATGTTACGCTGTCGTGGTTTCCTCTGCAGATGAAAACGGGCACTCCCGCTCTGGCAAGCTCCCTGGCGAAGAACATGCGGGTTGACGGTGAGGCATACTCATCATCATAAATGTCCCCGGATACAATCAGCAGATCGGCCTTCTCAATTGTGAGGTCGATTATGCGTCTGAAGGAATCGAATACAGATTCCCTGAATCTGGAAGCAGTGTCCGCATCCTTGGTCTCGAGGCCTTTGAAACGAGACCCCAGATGAAGGTCCGCGCAGTGTACGAAAGAAAACTCCGACATCTGGGTAGCCTATAGTCTACATAAATTATATTATGTTCTGTCAGGCCGCCATTCATACTTCGCTTTTCCCGACGATTATCATCAGATATAAACAATGAAAAGCATTTCACCAAACATGGCGATGGATGCCGAAACGTATGTCATGGCAAAGAAATCGGTGATGGATCATGAATCGGATGCCGTTGTATCGATATGCCGTGACGCAGTGAACGTCGGTACAGCCCATGATGCCGTGCGCGGAATCCAAGACGGGCTCATCGAGACTGCGGAACTTTTCGACCTTGGCAGAGTCACCATGGCACAGATGTCATCATCATGCATGGCCGCCAAAGCCGGGATGGATGTCCTTTCAACCTCCGCTTGCTCCATATCGCACCCAGCCATAATCCTGGCAACGATAGAGGGGGACAGGCACAGCCAGGGGAAGGATGTGTTGCGCCTCGAACTATCTGGATTGGGTTTCAACGTGATAGATCTGGGCTCAGATGTGCCCGTGGATGTGATTATAAAGGAAGCCATCGACAGAAATGCCGAGGCCGTAGTGACATCCGTCATAATGTCCACCGCTCTTCCTAACGAGATGGTACTTGAAGAGAGGCTCCGCACAGCCGGAATAAGGGACAAGGTGATCACCTGTATAGGGGGCCCGCCGACCACGCAGGCATGGGCCGACAGGATAGGTGCCGACATCTGGACCCGCAACTCTTCCGGATGCATGAAGAGACTCTTGGAATCATTCCCTTCGATGCGTTGAATTATAGTCATTGGTACCCGGCGTACTACCCCAAAGGCCCTAACCAGTGACTTTAGAATCGATTATTGCTTATCAGCGAAGACTTTCTTTGAGATGGATCATACTCCGTTTAGTGCAAACGAGCATCCGCCTTGCCTTGTTATCACCTTTATATCGGATGCAGACGATTACTGATAGATTGAAATGGACTGCATGCGCAAGAAGGTAAATGAGGAAATCAAAAGAGGTTGGATCGGATCCAACTGCGAATGCCCATACCATCCTGCGCATTTCACCCATCAGGACTGCTCCTGGTGCTACTGCCCGTTCTTCCCCTGCAATGACAGAACTTTCGGATGCGAGGTTGAGACCAAGCACGGCCCGGTATGGGACTGCACCGACTGTCTTTTCATACACAGGACCGATGTATGCAAGTTCATCTACGAGGAAATCGACAGACTCGGGATTGAAGATGCCAACGATACCAGATTCAAGGATATATTCGAATCAGCAAAGAAAAAGTACTGGAAGAAAGGAAAGGCTCTGATGGTTGTCGGTGCCACATCGGATGCCGGTAAAACCGTTACCGTCACAGCACTCTGCAGGATATTGCATGACAGAGGATATCTAGTCGCCCCTTTCAAAGCCCAGAACATGAGCTTGAATTCCAAAGTGACCTTGTTCGGCGAGGAGATCGCATTGGCACAGGACCTTCAGGCCAAGGCTGCAGGTCTGAAGAACCCCGATTCGCACATGAACCCCATACTGCTGAAACCGAAAGGCGACTGCGTCTCGCAGGTCATCATCTGCGGGAAACCGTTCAAGGACTATGATGCTGAAACCTATTACAGCGAATTCGTCGATGAAGTCGGCATCGGCATAGTCAAGGAACAGATGGAATTCCTCAAGGACAGGTATGATTTCGTCATCATGGAAGGGGCCGGATCCCCTGCGGAGATCAACATCTATGACAAGGACATAGCGAACATGCGTGCGGCTGAGATAGCAGATGCAGACGTCATCCTGGTCATCAATGCCGAATTCGGCGGATCGTTCGGATATGCTGTCGGGACCATAAAGCTCATACCTGAATCAGACAGGAAGAGGATCAAGGGGATCGTCATGAACAATGTCAGAGGCGATCCGAAATGCTTCGGTGCCGGCATCAGCACACTTGAAGAGATAACGGGAGTTCCTGTCATCGGAATTATACCTCATGCCGATGTGAACCTCCCTAAGGAGGATTCCGAATCGCTCAGATCCTCTGAACAGGGAAGCGGCCCTCTCATCGGGGTGATCAAGTTCCCGCACATTGCCAACTTCACGGATCTTGACCCGCTGCTCCTGGAAAACGTAAGAATAAGATACATCGAGAAACCGGAGGATTTCCTCGGGGTTGCCGCCATCATCCTTCCCGGAACCAAGAACACCATATCCGATCTCAACTGGATGAAAGAGAAAGGTATCGCCAACTCCGTCTTGAAGTTCAAAGGCAGGGGGCCAATCCTCGGCATATGCGGCGGATACCAGATGATGGGTAAGACCCTGGACGATTCCGAAGGACTCGAGAACGGTGAGAAGAAGGTTTACGAAGGGCTCGGACTTCTCGACAACACCACCAGATTCCCATCGTATGACAAATGCATCCGCCGCGATCAGGGAAAACTCAACATAGGAGACCTCGGCGAGTTTACAGGTTATGAACTTCACATGGGAATCTCGGAAGTCAATGAGAAGCCGTTGTTCACGATTGAGAAGATGTTCGGTGATCCGGAGCAGGAAGGATCGGTCAGAGAAGACGAGAAACTCTATGGAACATACATGCATGGTCTTTTCGACAAGCCTTCGTTCAGAAGGCATTTCGTCTCCGTCATGAAGAACGATTTCACCGAAAACTGTCCTGCCAAAGACTATGACGCATCAGTGGAGGAGAATATCCAGAAACTCGCAGATATCTTCGAGAAGAATCTGGACATGAAAACAATCATGGCCTTGCTGGGAGTGAATGAATGAGCATACTGTTCCTAGGTACATCTTCCGGATGCGGGAAGACCACCGTATGTGCGATGATGTGCCGCTACCTGCACAACCGCGGATTCGATGTAGCCCCGTTCAAGGCTTCGAACCTCTCCCTGAATTCCGTCGCTACATCCGACGGATGCGAAATAGGGATGGCACAGGCCTTCCAAGCGCTTGCAAGCGGTATCGAACCCGATGCGGATATGAATCCTGTCCTGTTCAAACCATCGGGAGACCGCAGGATGCAGCTGATGGTTAACGGAAAACCGTGCATGGAAGTCAATGAGACCGCGCATGCGGATCACGGTATGCTTGTTCGGACTGTCCGCGATGCATACTCCAGGCTTGAATCCAAACACGATGTCATACTATGCGAGGGATCCGGATCTCCGGCCGAGATCAACCTGTTCGCCACAGACATAGCGAACACTGGCCTCATGAAATCCATCGGAGTTCCCGCAGTGCTCGTATGCGACATCGACAGGGGAGGTGCGTTCGCCGCCATCTATGGTACCTGGAGGCTCATACCGAATGAACTTAAACCTAAGATGAAGGGTTTCATAATCAACCGCTTCAGAGGTGACATTAGGCTCTTGGGCGACTCATTGCAGTCCATGGAAGAGCTCACCGGCATGAAATGCTTAGGGATTCTAAGGTACGAACGTCTGAAATTTCCGGACGAGGACTCTCTGATCATTTCCAGAGGATATCTGTCGGGCGATGATGCCAACGAGGCGTTCCTATTGAATCTGGATACGATGATCTCTCACGCAGAGGAGGATGGATTCGACTTCGATTCTCTGATGAAATATATCGGCCTCAACTGACCATTCTAAAGATAATCTCTGTATCCCGAAAAATAACTGTGTTCGGAAATTATGTTATTTCCTACCGAGCGCAAAAACGTCTTCTACGGCCCCATTATTACGTAAATCCGTCAACATATCCTATGCAGATAGTCTCGATGCTCTGATTGTTACAGGATTCGGACAGAATCCGTAAGTTCGCGGAAGGAAGGCGGAGGGCATGTGATATGTATGATGCAACGTGGGGGGGGGGATCCCAGACAAGTATCAGTGGGAGTTTCCGGACGATATATGTAAAGCTATACCCCCATCGGTTATGCCGACAGCGAAATAGACCCCTGTGAAGCGATGGCCGTCTGAGGACCGTCTTTAGTTTTACGCCTGGTTCAACAGCTGAAATATTCATATATGTAAAAGACCACCCCTGCGAGGGCTAACGATAACATCGCACCTATGGCAAACATCTCGCATGAGACGATGGTGCGGTGGTGTGTACTGTTTTTAAAGGCTTCACCCAATAAAGCAAAAATAAAGCAAATCAGCACTACCGAGCGACCAAGCCATGAGTACGATCCGAGACCCATGAGCGGGCAGATGACGAATCCTATCAGACCCGCAAGGAAACCGCGGATTCTCATCTACCGATTATCTTTCAATTTCCATTCCGCTCTATTCTCTGTTTCCATGTCTACCGCCGTTCCATCCTGTCATACCGTAACGGTTTAGGGCCGGAAGCCATCCCGTGTCCGCCTATTGATAAACAAATCCGTCTTATTGATATCGTCCGACACGTCCCCCATCCCTCTCGATACGATCCGAGATTTTCCGGATCATGGTGAAACGATCCTCTTCCGAGGAAAGCATCGGTGGTCGAAACGGCCGTTATTCCTTCGCACTTCCTTTCTTCAAATATTGACTATCCGGCCTATAAGTGATTATACGGGGGGGGAAGGTATAAAAAAGTTA
>DAXB01000046.1 GCA_002506175.1 Methanomassiliicoccaceae archaeon UBA113 | reverse complement strand
CCTGCACATCACCCGGAGGGGCGATGAGACAGCCAGGAAGATGATGCTCCAGAGCACGTTCGTGCACATCAGGAACGACAAGGACGGGGTATCGCCCGTCACCCGCATGTACGACCGTCTCATGAACCGCGGCTTCCCCCACAAGAAGGCGTTGACCGCGGCAGGGAACAAGATGTCGAAGATCGTCTTCACGATACTGAAGAACAGGGAGCCTTACAAGTTCTGATGCCATGACACGGATGGTCCAATCCCGCACCGTACGGGTTTCAGAGACTGGCGTGCTTTTGTCAGATAGGTCCAACCCTATACTTTCGTACAAAAAACTGGTACAAAGGCTCGTTCGTCAGATCGGCGCCGGAAGGCTGCCGTGTCCGCCCGGCACCGAAGATAAAATGGTCTGCGGTAGAAAACCAATCCCGGAATGATGTCTGAATGACACCCACCAGCTCGGTACGATAGCGATAGATCTAGACCTTGATATGATTTCAAAAAGTCAAAACGGTCTATTTGGATGCGAAGACTACTTTTCAACTTAAGATAAATGGCATTTTTTGGAATGCATAGTACTAATATGTCGCTTCCAGGTCTGTACCGTTTTATGTGGATACTATTGAAGAAGAAATCCCCCAAAGGGGGATGGGCCGTAAGGCCCGGTTAATGGTTTTAGTTTTTACCCAAGTTCGCCATGATCTCGGCATCTTCCGCTTCGGCAACCACGTCTTTCTTCTTCTTGATTCCGTCGTAGATGAACATCAACGCGGTGTAGACGATGACGCAGACAACGATTATCTTGAGCCAGAAGAGGGGCAGGGAGAACAGACCGTACGTCAGTGCGATCATCGCGACGATCGATCCGACCCATCCGCACAGGTTGTACGTGATAGCGATGTTACGGTCGTATTTGGGTTCGGGAGAATCGATGGTCTCCTTGATGTACCTGATTCCTGCGATAGGACAGAGGATTCCGCACATTCCGATCATGATAGGCCATGAGACGGAAGGGTCCATTCCCATAAGAGAAACGACCGCGAGAGTGGGTGCGTAACATCCGATACCGATGGTCATCAATGCTCCGAGGACGAAACAGATGACGGTCAGGAGGGCGAGCTTCCATCCGCTGACTCCGAGTGCGGTTCCGCCGAAGTTGAGAACTCCTGCGATTCCGAGGACAAGGACGACCGCGACGACGAGCAGTGCGATACCGAGAGCGAATCTCATCTTCTGGAGGTTGAACTTGGAGAAGATTCCTGCTCCGAAGTACGCTCCGATGGATGCGGCTGCGATACAGCAGACTGCTGTCGTGATCTCAATGTCGATCGCTGTCATGCAGTAGACGGACTCGACGAGTGTCTGGGTGGTCATACAGACCATGAGTGTTCCGGGGAACAATACGTCACGGCAGACGTGGAAGATCTTCCAGACTGCATATGTGGGTGCATAGCATCCGATTCCGAAGACATCAAGGATGGAGAGGAAGAATGCAGAGATTCCGATCTTTGCTTTCTTCTGCCATCCTCCGGCATGCCACGCAGCGATTGTATCCTCTTTGTGCTTTTTCATATCTATGACCATGTATGCGAGTGCAGCCACGGAGAATATGACGAACAATGCATCCAAAACAAGGATTGCTGCTTCCATTTCTTTCACTTCCTTTATATTGTATGATGGCTCCTCCCCCTCGCGGGGGAGGTCTTGTAATCATGTTTAGGCTTTGCCCTGAAGTTTGACGTGCTTTGCGTCAGCCTCTTTGATGAGGATATCCAGCCTCTTGCGCACATCGTTGTCGATGGGCATGACCTGGTGGTTGGCGAGGATGTCGAGGACTTTCTCGTGGGCGAGGTCCATCGTGGACTTGGCTCCCATTCCGTTCCATTCGTCGGCCATGTGCCTGTCGAAGAGCTCGGGGCATGAACGCTCACCGAGTCCGTTGATGGTGCTCATCTCGGAGATGTAATCTCCCATGGGTCCGACCCTCTCGACTACCTTCTCGAGGAGTGTGTCCTGTGTGACATCGATTCCTTCGCAGGTCTTCCTGACCATGGCGCAGATGTCGTTATCGATGACCATCTGCTCGAACGAGTGGGACATTCCCATGTTGATCATTCCGCATCCGGTGAGGTTTCCTGCACCGACGAGCGTGGTCATGAGGGTGTTGAGGGTCCTCTCGTGTGCTGACTGCTGGTCGGGGGTTTTGGAATCCGATACGCATCCTGCGACGATTCCGGGGATCTGGTAGAAGTTCGCCATCTGAGCCATTCCGCAGCTGATGAGCGTGGCTTCGGGGGATCCGAACGGGGAGGAGTTGCAGTAGAAGTCGAATGCATCCGTACAGCTTCCGTAGAGGTTGGGTGCTCCCTTCTCGACAAGCTGGGAGATACAGAGTCCTGCGAGGTTCTCAGCGTTGTTCTCAGCGATTGTCGCCGCGAGGGGGAAGGGTGCGGATGTTCCTGCCATTCCCATAGTCATGACCATCATGGGGATTCCGAATTTTGCGCTGGTGATACAAAGGTCGCACAGCGCATAGTCGAGCTGGAGAGGGCTAGTGGTACAGCTGACGTTCATGAAGAAAGGCTTCTTCTTAGCCTCTTCCACATCGTCGGAGTAGACAGCGGCCTCCATCTTGAAGGCGTCCTCGTTGTACTTGTAGTTGGAGTCCCACATGAAAGGCTTGGAGGTTCCTCTGAGCATTGCGTCCCATTCGCGGACATAGGGGTTGATTCCATCCTGTGCCATGATGTCGATGGCGGACACTCCCTGGATCATGTGGTCGATGGAAGGGCAGGCGTCAACGATCTTGGACATGTTCACGATATCGTTGAGCGTTGCGCTCCTTGTCTTGAAATCCTTTGTCTTGGGGTTGTATTCCGTGATTCCCGTTGCGATTCCGAGAGGCGCGTAGTAGGTCTTGGATCCGTCTCCAGTGAGAGTGATGCTCTTTCCTTCGTCGCGTCCGTAGTATTTGTATCTGTTGGGTGATGCGGAAATGCACTCGTCAATGAGTCCGCGGGGGATCTTGACAATCTTCTTCGCTTCATCGACTTCGCATCCAGCCTTTTTGAACAGATCCAGTGCCACGGGGTGGTTCACGTAGATTCCGACGTTCTCAAGAATCGTCTTGCTGGTGTTGTCGATGTCCAGAATATCCGAGTGAGAAAGGACATTCAGACTTAAGTTTTTCATTTTTGTTCCTCCTATTAGAGACGGTTATGTAGACCAATCTTCTGAAAACGAATTATTATAGATTCTATTTAACATTTGAGTCATCAAAACATTGCGATAATAATATTCTTTAAATAGTTGGATATTAAGTATTTAAATCATTCATCCAACACAATGCAGTTGATTAACCAGTTTCTGCAAATATGATTTCAATTAGTTAACCAAAAAATTCGTGGTCCAAAGCCATAAAATTCTGTTTTGTATAAATATAATTCATTATTCTACAAAGTGTATAAAAAATGTATATCATATTAGGTTAATTATATCGTTAAGAAACTGTACCTATTGAAATAATCAGAATAAACTTTTGATTTGTCAATAAATTTTAAATAACGTTCAGCGATACTTATGGTCAAGAATTGGTTGAAAAAGTTCACAATACTGAACAGGACCAATCCAACAAGGAGGAATCAATAATGTCACAGGCAGATATCGAGATG
>DAXB01000011.1 GCA_002506175.1 Methanomassiliicoccaceae archaeon UBA113 | reverse complement strand
ACCTCTACACCGAGAACGCTACAGATGCAGCCGCAAAGTTCTCTGCAGCATTCGAGAAGAAGTGAAGCGATACAATTCATCGCTCAATAAACTAAGTGGCGGGTTTCCCGCCACAATCTTTACAAATAAAAAGTCACACGTTATTCCGATGAATGATATTCGGGGAATATGTTTTCATTCTCCCTCCGCGACAAAGGATCCGAGGTTGCATCTGGGCATTTGCTTGGGGTCGGGGTTGAGTGAAGATAAATGTGTGCGATAAGCTGGTGGTTCAAAGATGTCGATAAACATTCAAAATAGTCGCAACAAGCTGTCTCTTGTTTTCATCGGATTGGGATTCATATCGTTTTTCGTAGGGTTCATAACGATGCTCATGACGGCGTTGGATGCGTCTCTCACAGTAACCTCTGTGTGCGGTTCGGCTTCTCCCATGGTAATGGGGCTGATGTTCGTTGTATTCGGAATCAGAATATCAAAGGATGAGAAGAACGACAGCAATGTCAATCTTCTTTCATCCGCTGTCAATGTGATGGGATTCGTGGAGATTCTATGTTCTGCGGTCATCGGTGTCGGTCAGTGCATCACGGAGGATTTCAACACGGGATTCACCACAATCATGATCGGGTTCTTTGTCGGTCTCTTCGTAGTCTGGTTTGGGATCAAGGTAAACGATGAGCCGAGTCCAAGGGATAGGTTCGCCTGGATCCTGATTGCGATTTTCACTCTGCTAATAATGGTCTATTCGGCTATAGTCGTCCTCATATCCAGCGAAATGACTTTGGCTGGTGTGGTGGATTTCGCCGGCCGTTTGATAATAGGTCTGTTCGTGATGCTGCTTCTGTTCGATCCGGAAGTCAAGCGTCGCTTCTTTTCTTGAAAATAAAATCTGGTCCGCCCTCCTATTCGGGGGCGGGCCTGTATTTCACAGAGCGAAGTACTGGTCCAGATATTTCTGGATGTTCTTCTCGCAGTCCTTGGGCATCCTTTTCTTTCTGACATCAAGGAGTGAGAGCCTCTCCGTCTGGCATACCCTCGCCTTCAGGAGAAGGGGCACGGGGGATTCGGTGTTTTTCCACTTCTCCTCGAGAGCTTTCAACTGCTCGTCTGTGAATCCGGCCTTTCTCTTCGAAATCTCCGATCCCATATACTCGAGCATATTGACGACCATGTTGAACAGGGGGATGTTGCTGCCTTCGTTGACATACCTGAGATGGTCGGCGGCCAACCTGAGGAGTTCCAACTGTCCTTCCATATCGGTGATTGTGTCGAAAGAGGCTATGGCCATGTCGGAGACGCAGTTGGCGTACTTCGTGTTGCCGTGCATGACCTGTCCGTCCTTGAAGATCTCTATCCTGTCAGGGTAGACCTTGTCATCCAGGTGTTTGAAAACCGAACGGTAAAGTTCGATGCCGTCGTTTGCTTTCAGGACGGCGACATGGAGGCATTTGGCCATCCCGATACCAGTCTTGTCCATGGACGTGGCGAAGTATTTGATGAACTTGCGGGTCACGGCCTCCGCGAAATCATCCCTGTTGTACAGCTCCGGATCAATACGTGTCATGGCAGACCATGTCGTCGTGCACTGCTGGAAATCACCCATGATGCATTCGGAAAGTCCTTTCACATATAGAGCGTCATCGTTCCCAGGATTGTCGGCGAGTATAGACTTGGCGCAGGCCGACATTTCGTTCGGTACGGCTTGAGCGAGCGCGGTCAAGAGGTTGAATCTATTCTCTTCTTTCGTGGTCACGGGAATCAACTGGTTAATAATAATTAACCTATGATATAAAACAGCCGTTACCGTAAGAGTGCTGGACGCGTGTCGCGGAAAGATTCCAGAGGGGTATCTTCTATGACGGATGCGGGATGATTCATTCGTCTTCCCTGTTGTACTTGTCGAAGAATTCGGTCTGTACCGCACGTTTGTTTTCCTGGTAACGGTGTCCGTGATCATCTATGTTTCCGGCGAGATACGTGTAGTAACGGTCGCCGTAGGACGAGTTCATATAATCATCCAGCTCAGGATCCATCTTCCTGAGGACTGCGATGAGGTTGTTGCGCATGCGGACTATCTCGTCAGTAGGGAGAACGCCGATCTGCTCATCCATCCAATCCGCCGTGGAGTTCATCACGGTGTTCCCGAGGCTTTCCCCCTCGTCCGTGAGGATGATCCTATTGTATTTGCTACCGGGTTTTATCGGTGTTTCGTAGACCAGTCCTTTTTCCTTGAGGGCCTTGATTACGCGGTTCGTATTGGCGTTGTCCAGGTCCAGGAACACTGACAGCTCCTTCTGGGTCATAGGGCCGTTCAGGATGAGGGCTATGATGTAGATCGCGTGCGCGCTGGTGAGTCCGTAATCGGATACGAGTTCAGTCATGTGCTTGCGCATGCACGCGTTCATCCTGTCGAAGAATATGGGAAGGTACGAATTCCAATAGATGTTCGAACTGGCCATTGTGGCCGGTATGTATGTTATCAGTAAAGAAAGTTTTTGTTCTGATTGCATCGGGCGGAACGAAGGCGGGTTCGACCCCCCATCATGGCAGCAGCCGGTGCACTCACCGCCGGAATGGAGATCATCGAGCCCGAGCTCGCAAAGCAGGGCGGAAATGTCGGAACCGGAC
>DAXB01000045.1:30087-30409 GCA_002506175.1 Methanomassiliicoccaceae archaeon UBA113 | reverse complement strand
GCGAATCATCTGGTGGCATGGCTGGTGGCCGCGGAACACACTGGGATCGGAGCTTTGAGGGATATAATCAAACTGGTGGACAACCACTTCAACGAGATACTCAACTGGTTCGATTCGGGTATGAGCAACGGTGTGATGGAGGGGATAAACAGCGTGATCCAAGCCGTGAAGAACCGTGCGAGGGGGTACAGGGACTGGAGGAATCTGAGGACCATGTGCTATCTCAGAGGATCCGGTCTCTGCTGAATCACCAGATAAAGTATGTTCTATCCTCATGATCGCCATCAGCGGAGCTGATGGCAAAACAGGTCCGTAGGAGGCG
>DAXB01000045.1:0-29992 GCA_002506175.1 Methanomassiliicoccaceae archaeon UBA113 | reverse complement strand
CACTCGATTCTGTCTAGAACCTAAAAAGAATTGGTTTGCACGGCCGCCATTGTTGCGACCGTGCAAGAATAGGGTTTGTAGGATCAATCTTTCTTCTTTTTGTTAAGTTCGCGTTCGAGGGTATCAGTGATGATCCTCAGAACCTCGATACGACCAGTCTTCTTGTCGTTATTGGGAATCGCATACCAAGGTGCGTACGGAGTGTTGGTCTGTTCAATCATACTGTTGACGTATTTTTCATATACTGGCCATTTCTCCCTGTTGCGCCAATCCTCGTCAGTGAGCTTCCAGCTCTTGAGCGGATCATCCTTGCGGGCATTGAAACGTGCGAGCTGCTCCTCGGATGTGATGTCGATCCAGAACTTGATAACGATCACGTCATCAAGACTCCAGATGAACTCCATCATGTTGATCTCATCGCCGGCACGTGAGTACTCTGTCTCCGTACAGAAGCCCTCGATAGGCTCTACCATCATCCTTCCGTACCAACTTCTGTCGAAGATCGATATGTGTCCGGGTTGGGGTTTGTTCTGGGCGAACCTCCAGAGATGGGTGTGTGCCTTCTCGAATGCAGTCGGAGCGCATGTGGGGAATACATCATATCCGCGGGGATTAAGGCATTTAGTCACTCTTTTGATTGTTCCTCCTTTTCCAGCCGCATCCCACCCCTCGAAAACGAGGCAGAGGGACTTGTTGCTGGTAGCGAGTTTCATCTGGAGCTTGGCGAGCTTCAGCTGAAGCCTCTCGAGCTCTTCTTCATATTTATCAGGGGAGAGGGTCTTGGAGAAATCGAGTTCCTTCCTGGGGTTGGGATAGAGCTCGAGAATCTGATGCTCCTCAGGGACGTTGGGGTGGTCCACTCTGTAGGAAAGCCTGTTAAGCAGAACCTCTGCGATGTTGGTGACAGTCTCTTTGAATTCGCCCACATCTATGATGGACCAGGGTGCGTAGGCATAGTTGGTGGACTCGATTATGCTGGCTGTAGATGTGTTGTTGAACGAATACTTCTTGTAATCTCCCTCGCCTGCACAGAGGAATCCTCCTTTGTTCTTATCTATGGGCAGAGGGTACGAGTCGCTGTATTTCTTCAGAGTCTTTCCGTCTATATTGAGGTAGATCTTGATTACGTTGACCTTGTTGTCTGCGAGGTAACGCTCGTAGAAACGGATCATCGTGATGATTTCATGAAGGTTTTCATTAGATGATTCCTCGATTATGTTACTGTACCATCCGCGATCGTAGATAGCTATCTTTCCGACGGGAGGCACTTGTCCGAACTGATTCATCACGAAAGACAATTCGTTAGGATTATTGTATCTGTATTCCAACCCTCTTGGTTCGAAGGCCGAGATAATCTCGTTGACGAGGCGGGACATAACGTTTCCGCCGGCCCCTTCGAATAAGATGAGTGTGGCAACATCCTGTTCGAATAGCTTGTGCTGCACATGCATCAGGTCAACTGCCAATTTTTTGGGAATAACGCTTTTCATTAATGTTTCGAATGGAGTTTTTCAATAAATATGATTCTATATACTAGAATAACCATCCTTGGGGGCATGTAGGCGTAGGCAGGCCAGTCAATCGGCATCCCCTGTGGTCATTCCGACCGTATGCAGTTTGATCTGTGATTCCGCCGGCAGCCATAAAGCTACATATAAAGTATTTAAAATAACTCATATTTTTTCGATAAGATTAAATATCGAAATCAGAGTTTAACCCATGTTGGAGGGCGCTCCGGCGAGCAAACGGGTCTCTAAAACCTGTAAGCGGGGTTCGACCCCCCGGCCTTTCGCCATCAACACGGTAGATATCATGGGTTCAAAGTTCACGGATTCTCAGATCCAGCATCTGATGGAGTATGGAGACAGCGATTGGTCGGATGCAGAGTTTGACGATCCCGCTGCAAGGGACAAAGAGTTCTCAAGTAATTTCTCTAAGCTCAAGTCAGCAAACGATAAGGGAATCAAAGAGTTGATTGCCAATCCCCACAATGATCTTACAGATCTTGAGAACAAGATCAGAGACAAACTGAAGTCCAGAGGATTCATCGAGGTCCATACACCCATTTTTGTATCCAAGGCCGCATTGGCCAAGATGACCATCACTGAGGAACACCCTCTATTCAAACAGGTCTTCTGGATTGATGACAAGAGAGCGCTCAGGCCCATGCACGCAATGAACCTTTACAAGGTCATGAGAGAACTGAGGGACCATACAGACGGACCCGTCAAGATTTTCGAGATTGGATCGTGTTTCAGAAAGGAATCGAAGAGTTCCACCCACCTAGAGGAGTTCACGATGCTGAACCTGGTCGAGATGGGTCCCGACGGAGATGCCATGGAGCATCTGAAGATGTACATCGGCGACATAATGGACGCAGTGGGCGTGGAATACACCACGACACGTGAGGAATCGGATGTGTACGTTGAGACATTGGATGTAGAGATAAACGGTACGGAGGTCGCTTCAGGCGCCATCGGACCTCACAGGCTTGATGCCGCACACGATGTCCACGAGCCCTGGGCCGGAGTAGGATTCGGTCTCGAGCGTCTTCTCATGCTCAGGAACGGCAGGAGCAACGCTAAGAAGACCGGAAAGAGCACCACGTATCTTAACGGTTACAAACTCGACTGAGGAATCAATTTGACGAGGATATGCATCATCGGGGGAGCCCTCCAGGGTATGGAGGCGGTGCTTCTGGCCAGGGCTGCTGGATACCATACAGTGGTTATGGATAGGAAGCCGACAGCCCCGGCGTTGTCGCTGTGCGATGAGCCGGTGGTCATGGATCCGCTCAAGGACCGCGATGGTGCGCTGAAGGTTTTCAGTTCCTGCGATGCGGTCATTCCAGCATGCGAGGAGATGGAGCTCCTGAAATTCCTTGATTCTGTCAAGGACACTATGGGCGTCCCGCTTCTTTTCGATCTTGCAGCATACAATATATCCAATTCGAAACTGAGATCAAACGAGATCATGGCATCGGTCGGAGTACCTTTGCCACAGCCGTATCCTCATTGCGGATTCCCGGTCATCGTGAAGCCGTCATCTCAGAGCAGCAGTATAGGTGTATCCGTAGCATACAACGAATCTGATGTCGAGAAGGGATTGGAGATTGTGAGGTCGCTCAATGATAAGCCTGTCATCCAGGAGTTCGTCCACGGGAAGAGCGTGTCCATCGAGGTTATCGGAAACGGAAGTACAGCCAGGTCATATGTTACCACGGAGGTCTGCCTGGATTCCAACTACGACTGCAAGATGGTCAAATGCAATCCGTCGATAATGTCAGAGGAGGATTGCATCCTGCTTGGAAGGATCGGAAAGGATGTGGCCGAATCCATCGGGCTGAAGGCTCTTATGGATGTAGAGGCCATCCTTACCCCCAAAGGTCTCAGAGTGCTTGAGATCGATGCACGTATTCCGAGCCAGACTCCTGCCGCCATACAGGCGGCAACAGGGATAAACATCTTGGAGGAGCTGATGACTACGGCCATCGGTAAACCGGCAGACCGCGTATCGACGGGAGGTTCGTCCGTATACCGTCATGTAATATTCAAAGATGGAGAGCTCCGCTCCAGCGGAGAGCATATATTCGGTTCCGTTAGAGAACCCAGATTCGAACCGGGATTGTTTGGATGCGATAATTCAATCACGGATTACGAACCTGGTAAGAAGGAGTGGAGAGCCACCCTGATAACAAGAGGAAATGATGAGGAGGATGCGGACCGCAGAGCGGCAGCATGTATCCAGAGAATACTTGACGAATGTTCCATAGAGGAGTTCCTAGACGGGACCCCGGAGATGATCTGATGACAAGATTGACACCTGACATGATTGAGGGAGTACCGGACGACGCTATCAGTCTGGACTCCAGGCTGATGAAGATGTGCGGCAAGACCGTGAAGCAGATGTCCCTGGAAGGGGCAGGGGTGGACCATGATGTCGATTTCTCAAAGGTGAAGGTCGCTGTCATTCCGATCACGTCAGGAATGGGGGTCATCGGAGGTTTCTCCAAGTCGGTCGATGCTATAATCAAGAGGCTCGGGATGGACAGTTATGTCACAAAGGATGCGGATGTCCTCGGATTCTCGGAGGCCATCGATGACGGTGCTGATATCATCATGATGTCGGATGATCCTCTCTTCATGGCGTACAACACACATACAAGGCAGTATACAAACAATTCATGGGGGACTGCCATGGGATACTCAGTGGCCCTCAAGAATGCCGCCGACGGCGTGGATGGAAAGGATGTCCTGGTCATCGGAGCGGGTCGTGTCGGGACGGAGGCGGTCCAGATCCTGAAAGGATGGGGCGCTAACGTTGCGGTCACCGATATCAGGTTCGAGAGAGCTCTGGAGCTCGAGAAGAGGTTCGGAGTGAAAGCACTCCAGAATGTGGAAGAGGCATTGTCTGTTCACAAATATGTGCTGAATGCGGCGCCGGCTATTTTCCCCGGCAGGCTGATTATGCAGGATGCGGTCATTTCGACACCGGGTGTGCCTCATTACTTCGATGAGGAGGCGAGGAGGAAGGCGAAAGCCATCATTCACGACCCTCTGGAGATAGGAACAGCCATGATGGCGGTCAACAGTGCATTGTTTTCAATGCACTGAATAATAGGGGATCGACCCCTATTTGACACTTATTATTATAAATAAAATATAGGATAACCCAGATGGGGTTACCCTATGAGCAAGATTCAGGTAGCAATTCTTGGAGCGACCGGTATGATCGGTCAGAGGTTCATCCAGATGTTGGAGGACCACCCGTATTTCGAGATCGAAGGCATGTACGCATCGGAGAGGTCCGAGGGAAAGAAACTCGCGGACGTCCTCAAAGTCAGGGACCATGTGTACAAGGACGAGACTATGGACACAAAGATCCAGGTCATGGATGTCAAGAAGATCGCTCAGAACTGCAGAATCGCATTCAGTGGAATTCCTTCGGATCTCGCAGGGCCTACTGAGACCGAGCTCGCTGAGGCAGGCGTAGGTGTTTTCACCAATGCTGGTTCCCACAGGATGGATAAGAATGTACCCATCCTCATCCCGGAGGTCAACCCTGAGCACATGTATGCGATCAAGGATCAGTCATACTACTCGAACGGTGGATTCATCATTACCAACGCTAACTGCTCATCAACGGGAATCGCCGCACCTTTGGCTGCCATCGACAAGTCATTCGGACTGAAGCAGGTTTTCGTATCAACATATCAGGCACTCTCCGGAGCTGGTTATCCCGGAGTCCCCTCCCTCGATGCTGTCGGGAACGTTGTGCCATTCATCAGTCATGAGGAGGAGAAGATGGAGACCGAACTCGGAAAGATGTTGGGAAGCTATACAGACGGGGATTTCAGATATGCTCCTTTCAAGGTAATTGCCAACTGTGCACGCGTGCCCGTAGTCGACGGTCATCTCGAGTCGCTTGTTTTGGATATGGACAAGCAGCCATCTCTCGAAGAGGTCGAGGCATGTCTTGTGAATTTCCGCGGCGAACCTCAGAAGCTTGGTCTGCCTTCTGCTCCCGAGCAGCCCATCATCGTTAGGAAGGAGGACAACAGGCCACAACCTGTTTTCGATGCCATGGCAGGAAGGCCTGCACGCGCCAGGGGAATGGCTGTCACAGTAGGAAGGCTAAGGCAGGGCAACGGATACTACAAGGCTTTCGTCATGTCCCATAACACCCTTAGGGGAGGAGCCGGAGGATCGGTCCTCAACGCTGAGCTTGCAAAGGCTAAGAACATAATTTGATTCTTTAAGGAGGGATGTCCCTCCTTTCTTCATTATTTATTTATTCAATTTTTGTCTAATTTTTTTATGATTAAATCGTTGTTTTATCTTAATCCTATTTAATATCTTCTTTGTAAAGACTTTTTTCATTTTTTATCATATTTATATTTTCCTTCTATACTATTAATTAAATTGATTAATCATTATATTATATTGTTATTTCAATAAAAAATTTGTAAAAATGGTATGATATTTGTTTTATTAGGATAATAAATACAAAATTATCCTTATTAAACTAAAAATAATGGATGTTTCAAGCCTTACATTTAAATATAGATGTGTATTCAAAAAATGTTCGAATCACGATTTTTAATAAATACATATATAAACATTATGTTAAAAAATAGATAATGTTAAATATATACATAATCGATAATAATACTGTAGGATACATTGTGGATGTATCTGATAGGAGGAAAAGCAATGGCAAAGCATGGAGTCAAGATCCTTGCTGAAGGAAACAGTATGTCCTTGGACATGGCTTCCAATAATCAGGAATCGGGTCTTGTAAAGTCCATTGACTGGAGACAGGGAATGATCATCGCAATGGGTGTACCTATTCTCATTCTACCAGGAATATATGATATTGCAGGAACAGCATGGGGATTGAGTATCTTCATCTGGACCATCTCAGTTATACAGGGATTTGGACAGAACCTGGCGATTGGAGAGATGGCCGCTGCATTGGAGACCCCCGGTATCGGAGGTTGCGCTCAGAAAGTGTTCACTAAACCAAATGGAGGAAGATATGGTTTAGGTAAGTTCGTCGGTGCTTTCACGGCATGGTCGTATTGGTTTACCTGGACCCCCGTTATTCCGATTTTCACTTGTACTTCTGTGGACTACATCACTAAATACCTTGAGTACGGACTTGGAATGGCACCGCTCGATACGAATATGACTCTCGTATTCCAGTTGTTACTCGGTATTCTGATTTTCTCTACCATCATCTACGTCGGATCGAAGGGACTCAACGGAGGAGCAAAGCTCGGATTGATTCTCGCGCTTATTGCGATCCTTCCCTTGCTCGTCGTCGTAATAATGCCTCTCCTCGGACTCACTGTCGGAGGAGGAGAGCTGACTGGATTCTCTCTTGACAGAATCGCAGCCAACCTCACTCCGCCCGGATGGAACTGGAGCGGACATGACTTCCTGATGGTCTTCGGAATGTTTGCATATGCACAGTGGTGTGCATGTGCATGGGAATCTGCAGCAACCTACGGAGCCGAGTATAAGACCCCTGGTAAGGATGTACCTAAGGCACTCGTTTCCGCAGGACTCGTCTGTCTCGCACTTTACTTCATCGTGCCCTTCGTCGTATATGGAATGATGAGCCCTGCACAGATCGATGCATGGGGAATCTCAACTCTGTACCCGATCGCACAGTATGACTTCGGTGACATCGGTCTGATAATAGCATTGGTCCTGCTAGTCGCAGGAATGGTCATGCTTATCCAGACCGCATTCCTGGGATCCTCGAGGACTCTCTACTTCATGGGTCACGAGGGAAACATGCCCAAGATCTTCACCTACACCAACAAGAACGGAGCGCCGCTCGTCGCAATGGCATTCCAGTTTGCCATGGGAATCATCTTCATCATAATCATCCACTTCGGATCGGTCGGAATGATTCTCGCAGCATCGTCATTCGGATTCTCGTTCGCTCTAGGAATGGGAATGCTCGCATATGTCGTGTCGAAGAGGAGCCCCAGATTCAAGGATCTCCCCAGGCCCTTCAAGGCACCCCGCGGATGGTTCTATGTAGCACTCTTCCTGATGTGCTACCAGTTCTTCGTCTTGATCCCGTGTCTCGCATATTGGTGCATCAACGGAGGAATTGAGAACGGAACCTTCTCCGTCATTCTCGGAGCAGTCATCCTGCTCATTTACGTCCCCATCTGGTTCATTCTCCAGTACAGGGCCGGAAAGGAAGACGAGAGATGCTTCGTCTGCAAGAGGACTGTGGAGGAGTACAACATGTACGTATCCAAGCAGTCCAACCTTGATGATGAAGAGAAAGACGATGTCATGTCTGAGATGGATTCACTCCCTGTTCTTCAGGTAGGAAATGCACATGTAACGCTTTGTCCGATCTGTTATGAGCTAACATTCGGATTCTCTACTGATCCGGAGGAGAAGCTATCGGGAGTTAAGCGTAATCTCAGTACTGAGACAAAGTATGAAATAAACACCAAAGACGATTGAAACATCTTTTGATCGGGGGTGTTAAACCCCCGGTCATTTTACAAACAATTTAGTGTCACGTTTTTTTTCTGGAAAGCATAAATACAAACCAGATGCTTTACAAATATGAGCTTGGTGGGTCTGGCGTTCGTCGTCTTCGGAGCGATAATGGAGCCATTGTGGGTCATTGGTCTGAAAAAGATCGATCAAACACACAAATGGTACTGGTATGCTTTCACCATCCTTTTCATCTATTTGAGTCCGATGAGTATAGCGTTCGCGATGGGTGAAGGTATGTCCGTAGGTGTAGCCTACTCCATATGGACTGGCCTGGGATCGGTATTTGCAATGATCGTCGGCTATCTTCTGTTTAAAGAGAGGGTCGACCGTATCAAGGTATTCCTTGTAGCACTGATAATCATCGGTGTGACCGGATTGGAACTTTCGTCGGTGATGGTATGAATAAACTGTGGCTTTACATCTTGATAGGCGGAGTATTCGAGACTGCTTGGGCGACCACCATGAGTTTGTCGAATGTGTTCACGGATCCTTTCTGGACCATAGTGACCATTCTGATAATACCGATAAGCGTCATCCTGTTGTACAAAGCGCTTCAGGGAGGACTCCCTGCGGGACCATCATATTCCGTATGGGTGGGAATAGGAGCAATAGGCGCCGTTATCGTGAGTATCATTCAGGGGCAGGCACCCAATTGGATCGGATTCGTTTTCCTGGCCGTCCTTCTTGCCGGAGTGATCGGCATGAACCTCGTATCAAACGAGGAATAATGGCGTCATAAACCTCTTTCATTATCATCCTTAAGCATATTGTATAAAAGTATCCTGGATGATGCACGTACTTATGTCCAAAACTACTGAACTCAAGGTCCAGCTTCTAGAGACATTTGCAGCCCTCATCACAGCCGCATTCGGTCTCGTGGCAGCTTTGGCTTGGAACGACACTATCAAAGAAGCAATCAACCTCATCTATCCTGAAGGGGACGGCACTATCTGGGGGAACCTGGTGTATGCGATAATCGTCACAATACTCGCAGTCGTCATGACGTATGCAATCTCCAAATCACTCGGAAAAGCCAAGAGCGTCCTCGCGAAGGAGAACAAAGAGGAAGAGTGAATCAACGGTGCTAATGCGCCGGATACTTTTTTTAAAAAACAATTAGGGCTTGGCCGGTATCGATACCGACCTTGTCCGTTCTATCCATTCAAAAACTTCTTGTTAGATTGCCTTGGGCATTGTCTGAGTGGAACAATAAGGCAGTGCCCTACCCTTATTTTTTATATGTTTATTTTTAATGGGGTTCGAGGACTGTATATGACACTTAGAATGGGTGTTCCGAACAAGGGCAGGTTGAACGAGAGAACCATCGAGCTTCTCAAGATATCAGGAATAGATCTTGGGGAGGATCTCGGTAGGAGACTCTATGTCAAAGCCAAGAACCAGGACCTTGAGATTGTTTTCGTCAGAGCGCAGGACATCCCTGTTTTCGTTGCTTCTGGAGCGATCGATATGGGTATAACAGGATTGGATGAGACGGCCGAGGCTGGAAAAGAACTCATCAATGCATTGAACCTGGAATTCGGATTCTGTCATCTCGCAGTAGCAGTCCCAGAGACGTCAGGAATCACGGATGCTTCCCAGATAAAGGACGGAAGCAGGATTGCGACCTCATTCCCCAATCTTACGAAGAAGTATTTCGATAAAATCGGAAAGAATGTGGAGATTGTTGTTGTCACCGGGGCATGTGAGATCATGCCCTATCTCGGTGTGGCGGACTACATAGTGGACCTCGTATCCACTGGATCGACACTCAAGACCAACAGGCTCAGAGAGGTTGGAACCGTCATAGAGTCGGAGGCTGCGATAATAACATCCGAAGCCGCGATGAAGAAGAACGGAGAGGCCATTCAGGAAGTCGTCGATTCCATACAAAGCGTCATCCTTGCCGAGAACAAGAAGTACATCATGGCCGATGTGCCGAAGTCCAAGCTGGACGATGTTGAGAAGATCCTTCCCGGAATCGGAGGGCCCACGGTGCTCGAGATTGCCGGCAATCCCGATTTCGTAGCAGTGCACGCAGTAGTCGACAGCGACAAGATATTCAAGACCATCGCAGATTTAAAGAAGGTCGGAGCCAAAGGTATACTCAGCACGCCTATTGAAAGACTGGTGAATTGAGATGGACCGCAGCATAATGAGGGAGACGACGAAGGATTTCGTTAAGTATTACAATCCCAAGCTCAACGGGGAACTCAGACTGGATACCAATACGAACCCTCTTGGATCGAATCCGGCTGCTGAGAAGTATCTTAAAGAGGCTTCCTGGAATCTCAATGGCTACCCGAACACTTATTCTGACGGTCTTCGCTCATCGCTCGCTGATCTGTACGGGCTGGATATCGACAACATAATCGCCGGTAATGGTTCCGATGAGCTTCTCGACGTCACATTCAAGACATTCACGAACGCTGGTGACAAATCTGTTTTCCCAGTACCATCGTACGTCCTTTACGATTACTTCGTGAAGCTCAATGGGGGAGTCAGTGCGGAGGTGGACCTCACAGACGACTACCAGCTGGATGTGGATGCCATGCTCAGACAGGATGCTAAGGTCATCATCATGCCTTCTCCGAATAATCCCACCGGTAATTGCTTCAGGACGAAGGATATCGAGGAGATACTTTCCAAATCGAAGGGAATCGTAGTCGTAGATGAGGCATACGGCGAATACGCCAAAGATTCATTCATCAGAAGAGTCGAAGAGTTCGATAATCTCGTCGTACTCCGTACACTGTCCAAGGCATATGCGATGGCTGCACTCCGTATTGGATACGCTGCCACAAACAAGAGTCTTGCGGATATGATGATCAGCGTCAAGATCCCGTACTCGGTTAATACCATCAGCGAAGGTGCCGCTATTGCCGCTCTAAAGGATCAGGAATTCATCAGGAAGAGCGTGGAGCTTGTTAATGAGCAGAGGCCGAAGCTTGATGCCGAACTCAGGAAGCTCGGATTCGAGACATTCCACTCCGATTCCAATTTCATACTTGCCAGATCCCCAATAGATCACACCGAGCTAGTCAGCGGTCTAAAGACCCGCGGAGTCCTCATTCGTGATTTCGGATCTAAGCGCAGAACAATGAATTGCGTCAGGATCACAGTCGGCACTGAGGAGGACAATAGATTCCTCCTTGATAAGGCCGCAGAGGTGATCAGCGGATGCCGCTGAACATCACAATCACGGATTACGGCGTAGGAAATCTGTATTCGATACGCAGGTCTCTCGAGAAATGCGGTGCGAATGTCCGCATTGCTGAGGATATGTCCGAGATCGAGGAAGCGGAATGCATCGTATTCCCCGGAGTCGGTGCCTTCGATGCAACGATGGAAAAGATCCTCCCGTATAGGGAGAAGATACTAGAGAAGCTGGAGTCAGGCACACCTGCTCTAGGGATATGCATCGGGATGCAGATTTTATTCAACGGAAGCGAAGAAGGGACCGTTCCCGGGATCGGATTGTTTGACGGTAACGTGGTCAAGCTATCTTCGGTGGTCACTCCGCACATGGGCTGGAACACAGTTGAGTCGGATGATCAGCTTTTGTCCGGAATCGAAGACAGGCATTTCTATTTCGTACACTCGTACCGCGGTTCGCCATCGGAGCCCGATATCGCCATCGGTACAACAGAATACGACGGCGAGAGGTTCCCGTCGTTCTTCAGAAGATTCAACACATACGGGACGCAGTTCCATCCGGAGAAGAGCAGTCTGTCCGGAAGGAAGGTCCTTGACAATTTCATAAGATTCGCGGAGGAGCAGTTATGAGGATAATACCCGCAGTGGATGTTCTCGACCACCAGGTCGTTCAGCTGGTCGGAGGAAAGCCCGGCAGTCAGCAGATTGTTATGCCAGACCCGATGAAGGTTGCACAGATGTGGCTGGACAAGGGTGCCACCTATCTGCATCTGGTCGATCTGGACGGAGCATTCGGCAAGGAGAACAACCTGAAAGTTTTCAAGCATATCGCCAAGGAGTGCGGGGTCCCCGTCGAAATCGGTGGCGGAATAAGGGATATGGATACCATAGACGACCTCATATCAGCTGGGGTGGACAGAGTCGTAGTCGGGACTAAAGCAGTCAAAGAGCCAGAATGGTTGGAGGAGGCGGCAGAACGCCATCCCGGGCACATCGTTCTTTCAATGGATACCAAATGCGGCGCCATTGCCATAAAGGGATGGCAGGAGGCTGCGCCAATCACGGTCCAGGAGATGTTCGACAGGATTAGAGACATGCCTCTGGCTGCGGTGCTCAACACGAATGTCGATGTAGAGGGACAGAGAAAGGGAATCGACAGGAATCAGGCCGAGGATTTCATAAGCAGATGTCCTGCCAAAGTCATCGCATCAGGAGGAGTCACTTCCCGCGAGGATGCAAGAATCCTCTCCGAGGCTGGTGCCGAGGGCGCTGTAGTGGGTTTGGCCATGTATACCGGCGTAATATCGCCCTGGGAATGGGACACTCCTTGGTTAGCTTGAGCTTAAGTTTATATCCCATCGTCTGTTAACGGCTTTAAGATGAAACTACCCTGCGAACTGATAGTGACACATGTGCTTCCCACAGCCAGGGGTGCACTCGCCAAGGAACTTGTAACATACCACGGTATGACACAGGTCCAGGTGGCCAAGCTTTTCGGTGTTACCAGCGCAGCCATCTCCCAATACCTCAAGGGTCTCAGGGGGACCAACGATATCATCGACAAGAGCGCTTACAGGGACGATTTCTACAAGATGATCGCCGATATCGCCGACAGCATTGCCGCCGGCGAGGATGTGACCGAGGCGCTCTGCACCATATGCGATTTCGTCAAAGAGAGCGGTCTTCTGAAGGCTCTGTACGTCTTCGAGGGCTACTCCGGGGATCTTATGGCCTGTCCGGACTGTCCGAAGATGATGGTACTCGTAGAGGATGATTTCAATGGGACGGTATGATCGGAACTCTCTCGTCGTAGGGAGGTTCCAGCCGCTTCACGAAGGTCATATGCATATAATCCGCGAATGTGCGGAAAATTCAGACCATCTCATCATAGGCATAGGGAGCGCCCAGTATTACAACACGATGGAGAATCCTTTCACCGCCGGTGAGAGGTACATGATGGTGAACAAGGCTCTGCGTGAGGAAGGCATCACAGATTACAGCATAGTACCTATCCAGGACATCAATATGTCCGACAAGTGGGTGGATCACGTCGTGTCCATGGTACCTCCGTTCAGGAAGGTATATACGACGAATCCAACCACCAAGATGCTTTTCGAGGAAGCCGGATTCGAGGTCGTCGTCCCAGAGCTCTACAAGAGGGGGGTGTATTCCGGGACAGAGATACGCCGCAGGATGGTCGCCGGAGAGGTCTGGCGCCCCATGATCCCCGAATCCGTTGCTGCAGTGATCGACGACATCGATGGAGTAGACAGGCTCAGGAAGATATCTTCTGGATTCAACGGCGGCCAGTGTGATGCAGGAGTGCTCCTGAAGATACTCCGTGACAAGGGCTGCACCATGTCAGCAGCGGAATCATGCACTGGTGGGATGATCGGTGAGGTCATCACCGAGGTACCGGGGTCCTCAGATTGTTTCTTGGGGTCTGCCGTTACTTATTCCAACGATGCCAAAGAGAGGATCCTCGGGGTATCGCATGATACGCTCGTCTCTCACGGTGCCGTAAGTGAGGAGACTGCAAGAGAGATGGCATTGGGCGCCATCAAGGCCTATGGAAGCGGCTATGCTGTGGCTGTGACAGGAATAGCCGGTCCAGGAGGTGGAACGGATGAGAAGCCAGTAGGGCTTGTATACATTGCCGTTGCAGACGGTCCGAGAACTGTCGTCACGAGGAACAAGTTCTCAGGAGATCGTACCCAGATAAGGGAGAGTACAACGAGGGAGGCTCTGGCCTTACTCGCACAGATGGCTGAGGGATTGCTATGAACAGATATGACAGGCAGATACCGATCTTCGGAGAGGATGGACAGAAGGGAATCATGTCGGCGGTCGTCGGCATTGCCGGGTGCGGAGGACTGGGTGTCAATGTCGCCACTCAGCTTGCTGTCGCAGGAGTATCGAATTTCATCCTTTGCGACCCTCAGATGCCGGAAGTTTTCAATCTCAATCGTCAGTTCATCTATACCGCAGGGGATTACAGACCCAAGTCCGTAATAACTGCCGAATGGATCATGGCATTGAATCCTCTGGCCGAGATCAAGGTCCATGCCGAGCCATTCTCCGAGGATACCAAGTACATGTTCAAGGATTGCACAATTATAATCGACTGTCTTGATTCTTTCGCCCCTAGGATGGTGTTGTCGGATCTTTGCGAGGAGCTTGGAATACCGCTCATTCATGCCGGCGTATCGGGTTTCGATGGTCAGATTGCCGTTTATATCCCCGGCAAGACGAAGACTATCCGCGAGATGATCGGTACCATGAAGGACGAGGATGCTACGGTCCCTTCGGTGGGTGCAGCCGTATCCGCAATTGCATCCATGGAGGCTCTGGAAGCATTGAAGGTGATGTCAGGCATAAGGTCTGATTGCGAGGGCAGACTAGTAACGGTCGACATGCGTAGCTGGACCACCGAATCCATCGAGATGTGATTCGTATTAGGCGTCATCTGCGGTTATGAAAAGAGTCCGCAGTGTCGCACGCAATAGGTTGTTTGCATTTTGTATCGATGGCAAACAATCTTTAAGCCGTATCAGAATTACCTGTTCATGTCAGATGAAAACATTTTGAATCTATCGGATGAAAGTAAAACGATGATTCGCAACTATGCAATGGTTGCCGGATTCTTCGCTTTCTTCCTGGCAGGTTCTATCAATGTTGTTTGTCTTTTCGGTCGTAAGACCGTATTGGAAACAATCGGCCCCGCGGGAGATATGGCACTTTACATCGTAACCGGTTCTTTATTGCTATTGAGCGGGATAATCCTGGCCCTTCTTCACAAACGCGATCAGGTATCTATAACATTCCTTTTGCTCGCTATGGTCATGATGTTCATGGCCTTCAAAACCATGTTCCCGATTATCCCCAGTCAGTTCAGTGGAGTCGGAATAATGGCATTCCTTGTAGGATTCATGATGCTCATCACAAAAAACGAGCAGAGAGTGATCTGTTCCCTTTTGCTGATGCCGACTCCTATCTTCATATTGATAGGTCTTTGCTGCATGGGTGCAGGGGTTGACATGACAACCGCCCTGATGGTGGCGGCCGTCGGATTGCTGATATCTGTTATCTCGGCCCTCTATGCAATCCTGGCGATCGGATTGGATAATCCTATTTTTCCCGGTTACGATATGCTTATAGCAGACGAAGTGGACGAATCCAACGACGGTGTTCCGGTGCACTTCAAGGTTTCCGGTGCGATCCTCGGATACATGACATTGGCCCTCCCTATGATCACGGCCATACTCTATCATCTGCATGCATCTGGTATGACTGTTGAAGCATGTTCGTACATAGACATATTCGCTGGAATCATGCTTATGATATTCGGCCCTATCATGCTGGTGGCAGGCAGGATGAGGTTCACGCCGTTCCTGTTCATGATGCTTGGTGCATCCATAACCATCGCAGGGCTTATCGGTGCCAGCGCATGGGTCGTATGCATAATCATGATCATACTCGGAGTAATCTGTGTGTTCAGGTTCGAGGAGAGGATGCTTCTAGGAATGGCTTTGATTCTTTACGGATTGTCATTGCTGTTCGCGGACCAGTCTATATTCGCAACAGTTGATGCGGTTTCTATTTTCATCAACATCATACCTGTTGCGATACTCACATACATCTCATTTGCCCTCTGTTCAAACGGAAGACTCCAGATTTGGTGAGTTAAAAACGAGGGGGAAACACCCCTCTTTTTTCATTATTATCGATATAAAAGTCAGTTGCATCGTTGATGATGCTGACGATGGTACTTGATTGTACGAATGCAGCAAAAAATGAGAACGACAACATCAAATAGCAACGAGAGGATTGTGCTGGGCATGGAGCACATAATGACCGGAAAGGTCAAGGAAGTCTACAAGGTGGACGATGAGACACTCGAATTCGCCTACACCAACAACATCTCGGTCTTCGACAAGATCATTCCTTCGCAGGTACCTCATAAGGGAGAGACACTCTGCAGGACAGCCAAATACTGGTTCACACTCCTCACCAAAGAGGGAATCAACAACCATTACATCTCCGAGCCTTCAGCAGATAGGATGAGGGTCAAGAGAGTCGACATCATCAGAGATTACAGCAAGATCAACGGTACTACCAAGAACTATCTGATCCCTCTTGAGGTCATCTGCAGATACTATGCAGCCGGATCACTCATGGATCGTATCAAATCTGGAAAGGTCAAGGCTGAGGATCTCGGATTCCCCGCAGGCCACGAGGTAAAGAAGGGAGAGAAGCTCCCGGCTCCGTTCATAGAGTGCACAACCAAGCTCGAGGCACATGACGAGAACCTTACCGACGAAGAGGCGAAGAAGATGGCCGGACTGTCCGAGGCGGAGTTCCAGGAGATCAAAGACACCGTTCTGAAGATCGATTCCATCATCGCAAGGGAAGCCGGAAAGAGGGGACTCATCCACTGCGACGGAAAGAAGGAGTTCGCATTCGACAAGGACAGGAAGCTCATGGTCATCGACACCTTCGGAACCCTCGATGAGGACCGCTGGTGGGATGCAGACGAGTACGCCAAGGGAAACATCGTCGAGCTCTCCAAGGAGTTCGTCAGGCAGTACTACCGCGAGACCGGATACCATGGGAAGCTATACGCAGCTCGTGACGCCGGTCAGGCAGAACCTGACATACCCGCACTTCCCCAGGACATCATCGACCGCGTGAGCAAGCTCTATGTCGATATGTTCGAGAGGATCACCGGAGAGAAGTTCTGATCACAGAAGTTCAATCAAAACCAATTTCTCTTCCAGGGGACAGTCGAGGTCACCTATTACTTTGGAGACCGTGTACTTGTTCCCTGGGATTTTTCCAGTCGCATGACAGATGCCGTAGTTGTGACATGATACGTTCTTGCATTCAGACCCCTTGTATGTTATCTTGCTTCCTTCCATAGCCTGTCTTTTGCCGACGGAAGCCCTGGTGGGAATCTTCTCCACCTCGACCGCGGTGACTGAATCGCCATCGAATTCGTGGCATTCATGTTCCTGTAGCCTAACCTCCACGACCCTGTACTTGGATCCTTCCTCGAGGTTGAAGCATACTTTGCTGAACTTGCAATCGGTGCACTCCTCAGAAGGTCCTATGTAGTAGAACTCGGTACCGACCGATGCGTATTGCTTGCCGATGAGAGTGATCTGTGCCATCAGAACACCCCTGTCCTGATGCAGATGTCCTCGGCAGTATCGCGGCTGATCCCCTTGTCTCCAAGGATCGTGTACCTGTCCGATCTGAGCTTGTGGGCGTTGACCACAGCATCCAGGAATTCATCCTCTTCGAGGTTGAGCTCCTTTGCAGTCGTAGGGGCACCGATCTTGATGAGAGCATGTTTGAGCTCCTCCCAGTCGCCTTTCTGGAGATACATGGTCAATATGGATGCCACTCCGCACTGCTCTCCGTGAAGCGCCCTGTTGGGGAACATCTTGTCGATCGTGTGGGAAATCATATGCTCCGAACCGCTTGTGGGTCTTGAGCTCCTGGCGATGCACATGGATATCCCTGATACAATGATAGGTTTGATTGCGAGCCAGACGCTCTCCTCCAGGTTGGGTTTTATGTAATCGGCAGCATCCATCATGGATTCCGCCGCGAACATAGCGAAAGAGTAGGCGGATCTGCTGAACTCCTCATCCCTGAGGTTGTAAGCGAGTTTCCAGTCGTTGAGTGAGCTGAAGTTTGAAAGGACGTCGGCGCATCCGGATGCCAATGTGCGGTAGGGAGCATCGAATATGATTCCGGTATCCGCAATAACTCCCATAGGGGAAGCTGCCGGGATCGATTTAGAACCGCTGTCGGATTTGATGGATGCCCTGTTAGAGGCAATTCCGTCATGGGCTGCCGATGTGGGTATTGTTATGAAGGGGATGTTGAGCTCGAAGGATGCTACCTTGGCGATGTCGATCTTGGAACCTCCGCCGACCGCAAGGATGAATGACGATCCGTATTCCGTAACCTGTTTTTTTACGGCTGCTATGTTATCGATGGTCGCATTACCGGTGATGCACGTGTCTATATCGTAGCTGTCCAAGTATCCTTTGACAGCCTCTCCGGCTGCTTTGTTGGTTTGCTCCCCTGTGACGATGGTGCCTGCCTTTCCGCAGTGTATGTTGTTGCAGATGTCCTTGATTTGTGGCAGAACGTCGTGTCCCGCGATAACATTCCTCGGGAACTCCACCATTTTCGCCTTCTCGAAGCCATTCTTCATAATCTATCCCTCTTCTGACTGTATACGCTTTTCTTCTATAAAATAAACCTAAAAAAATCGTTTTTTAAATGACTGGTGACAATTTAGGAACTTAGCTTTCATCATATGTTGATTGAATAGTACTGGTCGCCTCAACCATATGTCATGATAGGCCTCGAGTATCAAAACATAAAAATGGGGAGACCCCCAATTATGGGGGGTCTCGACAAGGACCCTGCTTTTTCCGTTATTGAGCACATCATGGACTGTGTTCGGACGATGGCCACGGCCATCGACTGTTCCGCCCTATTGACGCTCTTTCTCATCTGCATATAGATGATCAGGTCGATCACATCGTGGAGGATCTTCCCTCTCACGCGGCTGTCCGTCCATTTCGATAGGGGAAGGAGACCGAGATACTCCTTGGAGATCTTGAACACCGATTCGATCTCGGTCCTTGAGAAATACCTGTCCAGCAGCTCCGTATCGAAGTTGGACAGCAACACGAAATATCCGTACCTGTTCTGTATCCAGGTCTTGTCCTTGTCCTTCATGGATTCGAACAAATCTCCAGGAGATGGCTGGCTGTCAGACATGGTTGGCAATACATCTTTGCGATTATTATACCTAGTGTAACCAAAAAGCAGCACTATATAGAATATATGCATCGTGCAGAAAAACGTCAATCAAGAAAAAATCGTTATAATACAGTTGTAAAAGTAGCTAGAATGATGTGTTTTCAGGCAAATATGCGGTTCAGATTATTGTAATGCTACTTTTTCTGAACTCTAAGGATAATTATTGTCCAAACTGTTTGTTTAAATTAGATAAGTTAAGTGAATTGCTTTACTGTTGATAAAAATAAATGTATAAGATTAATTAATTACACAGTATTACTTTCAATGAAACACCATCGCTTTTATCACTTAAACTAATCAGCAATCATGCCCGTCGCAACGATAATCTGTGGTTCAGGAGACAGAAACGGTGTGTCAAGGAGGATGTGCGCAATCCTAGAGTCGGAACTATCCCGGAAAGGATTCGATGTTTTCTTCTTCGAACCCGCATACATGAGCATTGCACATTGCATGGATTGCGACGGATGCAGAAACGGCAGATGCGTGATATCCGATGACATGGATCCAATCTACGATGCGTTCTCGGAATCGGATGTCATGGTGTTCTGTGCGCCTATACACTTCAGCGGCCCTTCTTCCGTTATTAAGACTGTCATGGACCGTTTTCAGAAGTGCTGGTTCGACAGGGATTCCGGACATCCATCCAAGTTCATCGCCTGTCTTTGCGGAGGCAGTCCTGAACCTAATTTCCAGCTCACAGAGAAGATATACAAGGCATTCTGCATAACTGCCGGGATGGAATATTGCGGAGCATTGGAGATATCACATACGGATAACGGCGTTCCGGATCTGGAACAAATCGTCCGTGCATTCATATCAGATAAGGTCTGATTGCAGTGGAGATTCCTTCCGGGATCTTATCGGAATCAATGAATGGTATAGTAGATGGGAATTCATCAGCTATAACCGACCAGTCATAATCATCGATGGTACTTTTGAGATCCAAGATACAGTTCTTGTAGAATCCATCGGATACGAGTTTGTCCAATATGTATGTGACATCCTCAAGCCTCCCTGTATTGGTCAGAACCTTTCCGTCCTGTATGAACAATGTGGGGATTATGGAATCAGAAACATCGCCTATGTCTTCCCATTCATCGCGGTCCCTCACGAAGTGATACGGTGCGAGGACGAACTCGGCGTCCTTGTTGAAGGCATCGAAGACGTCATCGACAGTCCTAATGCAAGTCATGAACCAAACATCCATGCCGCGGATTGTGAGACGTTTCATCACCTGTCCTGTGAACTCTCTTTGTTCCAAGCTGTCACAGTCTATGACAACGACCTGCGATCTAGTCTGCGGGTTGAAAACATCTGATGAAGCCTCTTTGAAATCCACGAATCTGTCTCCGGATTTGGCCGAGACCTTTGTGAAGATGCCGTTCGTGGCTTTCAGACCGCCATCGCGGTATGTTGCGAATAATGCCGGGATCTCCATGATACGGGGATATCGGAGGACTATAAAGGGCTTAACATATTCCGTTTCGGGCGCATGCATTAAAAAGAGATGGCCCTGTTTTGTATCCAGAGGCATTCATATGACACTTTACAAATGCGATAAATGCGGAACAGTAGTCGACGTTGTATACGGCGGGAGCATCCCGAAGTGCTGCGGGGAGGATATGGTTCCTGTCGAAGCGAAGACTGAGGATTTCGTCAAGGAGAAACACGTCCCATACATCGAGAAGCAGGATGGGGGAGTGTTAGTCAAGGTCGGAAAGGAGACCGCACATCCGATGGCAGAGGATCATTACATAGTGTACATCGAGATCTGCGCAGACGGCGTCCTCATGAGGAAGTACCTAAAACCCGGTGATGCACCCGAGGCGTTCTTCAAGACCGATGCCAAGGTCATCAAGGCTTGGGAGTTCTGTAATAAACACGGACTCTGGAAATCCAACCAGTGATTCATTAAAACGGAGGGGTTACCCTCCTTTCATCACTCTTTATTTCAGTTTTTTTAGATTGAAGATAGATGAATAAAAGGGATGCGGGCAGTTTGCCCGCAAAAGAATCAGTTTTCCCACTCTAATGATACGGGTTTCTTGAGCGCCAGGCCTGATGCCGCCTCGATGCATTTGATGATTGCACAGGGTACGGGGCAAGCCGCATGAGGCAAGCACTCGGAGCATCTCTTGTAGACAGGGTTGTCAACGAAGGGAATCCCGATGACTTCATAGGGGTTGAGCCCCTTGATCTCTCCTATGCTCTGAACATGCTTACACTTACTTTCCACTACTACGTTAATGGACATCATGTCCTCGCTCAGTGTCGCGGAGACCTTGGTCTCCATCGCACATACTCCAGCTTTTACATTACATACTGCGTCTGCCATATTATCAACTCAGTTCCACCAATCTTTCTTGCGATCGATTGTTTCGTCTCTGTCCGGGCCGAGACTGATGAGGTCGGCGGGGACCTTGAGGTACTTCTCGATGAACTCGATGTATTCCCTCATCTCTCCTGGAAGGTTGTCGTAACCAGCCTTCACCATTGCTGAGGTGTCGTCCCATCCTTTCCATCCCTTGAAGGTTTGGTAGACGGGTCTCGCCCTCTGGAGCTTTGAAATCGAAGCGGGGAAGTGTTTGACCTCCTCGCCATCTATGTCGTATGCGACGCAGACCGGGAGTTCCGGTACGTCGTTGAGGATATCAATCTTGGTGATTCCAAGGGATGTGAAACCGCACATCCTGGAAGCGTGTTCGCAGACGACCAGGTCGAGCCATCCGCATCTCCTTCCTCTGCCGGTTGTGACCCCGAACTCTCCGCCCTTTTTCTGGAGTTCCGCACCCTGCTCGCCAGTGAGCTCGGATACGAAAGGTCCTTCGCCGACGCGTGTCGTGTATGCCTTTACGATTCCGACGACCTTGTCAATCCTGTTCGGTGCAACTCCGGAACCCGTGCATATTCCTCCGCCGCATGTGGCGGATGAAGTAACATATGGGTATGTTCCGTGGTCGATATCGAGCATGGCTCCTTGAGCTCCCTCGAAAACTATGTTCTTGCCCTGATCCAGAGCATCGTTGATCAGCACTGATGTGTCGCAGATGTTCTTGCCGATAAGGTCCTTCCAGCCCATCATCTTGTCGAAGAGGGATTCCGTTGTGCATGAGCACTCCTCTGCTTCCATCATTGCCATGAGGTCCTTCTTGTATGGGAGGATGAATGAGAGCTTCTCCTTCAGGAGGTCTTCTTCGAGAAGGTCTCCGGCTCTGAGTCCGATCCTTGCAATCTTATCCTGATACGTCGGTCCGATTCCTTTCTTGGTTGTTCCGACGTTGTTCTTGCCACGGTACTTCTCCTCGGCACCGTCTAGCTTCTTGTGGTACCCCATGATGAGGTGTGCCCTGTCGGAGATCCTCAGTCCGTCGATGGATCCGCCATTGGCAATGACCTCGTTGATCTCAGTCTCAAGCTCTTCGAGGTTGACGACGACACCGTTCCCGATGACAGCGAGCTTGCCGGGTCTGACAACTCCGGACGGGAGTCCGTGCAGTTTGAAGACCTTGCCGTCGACGATGATCGTGTGTCCTGCGTTGTTTCCTCCTTGGAAACGGACGATCAGGTCTGCATTCTCGTCAAGATAATCTGTGAGCTTTCCTTTTCCCTCGTCGCCCCATTGGGCTCCGATGATTGCTAAACTCGGCATTGATAAGGCACCGATTCCCCGTAAGGTTCCCAGACATAAAAGGGATAGGGGTGGAATAAGTCTCCTTGCAAGGGCCGTTTATGATTCAGGTTTTCCGATTTGTGCGTTTGTTACATGTATCAATAATGATTAAAATAGAAAGGAAGCGAAATAGGTTGTAGAGCCCGTGATGCGGGCTCTGCTAGGTCGCATGGAAAACGACTCCGGGATCTGAGAGGACAAAGCCCCTAGATTCACCTTAAAGGTGTTATTGGTATTACCAACCTTATGGTAAAAATCGGTCTGCGCTGATGCGCAGATCCCTGGTCTGAAAGGCCTGCCTGGTACAGTCCACTAGATGTTACCGAAAAATAGTGACAATCAGTTTTTAATCTTCACTTTGAGTGTTAAGGTCTTTGATAAACGACCCATCATTTGCGATCCGGTGTCAGTTCCAGGTAGAGGTCCTTTACCTGCTGAACGGACAGATCCGTCTTGAATGATGTGGGAGACATATGGGTCATGGAAGCTTTGCCGTTGGTCTTTAGGAGGTCTATGAAATCGACGAGTTTCGGTGGAGATCTCTTGAGATGAGAAGAGAGCTCGCTCATATCGTAGACGAATACCTCGGTATCTAACTCGTTCCTCCAAAGATCGAGGTACTTGTTGCACCTCTTCTCCGTGGCCATACCTTCTGCTCTGAATTTCGAAAGGAACTCCTGATCGTGAAGAGGTCCGAGCCAGAATGGCCCATACTTGTGTGCCTCATCGTAATGTTTGGACGTGGATCTATCGAGAGTCTCAGTGTTGTATTCCATGTATCCGAGTTGCTCCAGCATCCTGTCCGCATCCTCAACCTTGTCCTGCACCTGGACATAGGTGCGGAGATAGTGGTCCGCGTAGAAGGACAGGAGCGGTTTCATGCCCCTATCGAGCTTCGCAAGCTCTCTGGCAACGGTGCACATTAGGATACGCAGGCCTCCTTCATGGCACATGTAACCTCTTACGGGTTCCGACTGGTATCTGCGTCTGCATTTGGGTGCATGTGCACCGGCAAGAGGCGCGGTATCGGTAGCGGTGATTGCGAGAATGCCGCCTTTTCTGCATCCTCTAATCGCGGACTGAAGGAAAGGTACAGGCGATCCGAATGGATCAAGATCAACGTAGTCGAAGGATTCCTCTGTGAAAAGAATGTGCAGATCCTTGTTGGATGCTCTGCAGTTGGAGAGACTGTTCATCTCGATGTTGGCTTGGATGTAGGGTATGGCATCCGCGCTGTAATCATTAGCGACAACCTCAGTACCTTTGACCTCATTGGCTATCCTCACCGCTCTGGAGCCCGTAGCCGTCATAGCATCGGCGACGCGAAGGTCTCTGCCGGTGGCACGGAGAAGCATTATGCTGATGTCGCGGTTGAAGGCCATCTGCTCGTTGAAGAAGACGCCGCCTTGGATCTTGCCTGGTCCTCCGGAAGAATGGAGTTCGGGCACTAGAATATCCGTCGAGCCCTCGTGGATTACGACACCTTGGGGACTCAAGCGTTCTCACCGTGCATGAGACGGACGATCTTATAAGGCAAGAGGTTCCTGTTCGTGGGTGTGACTTCGAGAATCCTGACGTCATCCCTTCTTCTGATATCTTGGAGGAGCGGGTTCCTCGATTTCTTGTGGAGGGTGATTATCATGGGTTTCTCGACTTCGAGGGATTCTTTAACAGCCTCTACGAAGGCTTCGCTCTCCACTTCCATTTTTCCCACTTCGTCAATAACGATGATGTCGCATTTCTCGCAAGCTTCCTTGATGGCAGCTACTCCGACCTCTTCGAGTTTAGAGAGGTTCACACCGATCTTTCCGACCATGATCTTGGACTCGATCTCAGTGCTGGCAAAGACTTGTTTCTCACCTGTGAGTATATTGCGGACGGTGAAACCGGTCTTCTTTCTTCCATCCTCAATGGGCTCATCGATCATCCCGCCTATGGAAAGCTCCTCTTCGGCAAGCATCTCGATGACGCGAAGTAACGCGTATGTCTTTCCTGATCCCGGAAGTCCGGTTATTCCGATTTTGATATCAGTAATCATGGTTACCCCGCTGGTAAATAGAACGGCTACCAATAAATATATTTTATAATATTTAATGGAATTCATAAAAAAACCGACTTCACGTTTCAAAGAAATCTGGCTTGTCGATACATATTTTAAAGAATACTGGCTAGTTGCGACGAAGTTCAAGATGCGCTATGATCGTGTGAAGGCACCCATCGTTGTTTCCATTACCGGACATAAGGATATTCCGGAGGACAGGCGTGCTCAGATTAAAGATGAATTGCGTTCGTACTTGCAGGGGCTCAGCGCAAGCTATCCGCACTCGGATATAGTCCTTATGACGGCAATGACCGACGGTTCCGACCTCATAGGGGCATCCGTAGCCATCGACCTCGGCCTGTATATTGCGCCAGTTTTCTCGGAGGAATCAGAATCATACAGGAAGCTTTTCAGCACTGATTCCAATATGAAGGATTTCGAGTCGATTCTCAGTTATGACAGATGTCTCGAACCTAAGATCATCAGTCCAAGTTCAGATTGCCAGTCTAGAAGACTTCGTGAATTGGGTGCTTTCCTGGTATCATATTCCCATATCATGATCACGTTGTGGGATGGTCGCTCATACTCTAAGGACGGCGGCACCTATTCGATTTTGAAGATGGCCTACAACGGCTGCGACTGGGTACATCTGGATGATTACCGGAATGATATATTCGGCGCCAATTATCTAGACATGGCTAACAATCAGCTTTTCGATTCCAAGACTCTCGGGTGGGTCGACAACTGCTTGGTCTACTGGATACAGGTGGACAGGGCTTCCGAGAAAGACTATCTTGTAGAACACAAAGGCTGTCTCACACCGGATGTGGAGAACACTGGTCTCAAAGGATACATACTCCCGGAACTGTATAAGGCCGAATATGGTTCCGGATCAAGCGGGACCGATGATGGTTCCGTAGAGTACTCGGTTTTCGATCCCCATTACGCTTCAAAACATTTGGAACTCAATGTAGAGAAGGACATCCCTCGGAAGTATGGTGAAATACTGACCAGCATGGATCAGATGAACGCTGAATTGGAGGAGTTCGAAACCAATTCGTATCAGGTCGATTCGCTGCTCCGCTATGATGGGATTGATAATGCCGAACCCGAGGTCGTGAGTGAGATCGAGGCCATCAAGTCCAATCGGATCATGTCTGCCTGTGCGAAACGTTTTGCTGCCACAGATTCACTGTCATCCAAATATGAGAGGAAATGGTACAAATTCTGCATGACGATGCTGATCCTCAACCTGATCAATAGCATCCAGTTCAGTCTGTTCATTCTGTTTGACAAGAATGTTCTCTCCGGAATAATATTCCTCTTCACAACTGTTCTGGTGCTCGTAGTTAATTATGTTTATGCTTCAGCGGACTATCATCGCAGATTCGTTCACTACCGGTGTCTGGCGGAGATGTTGCGCGTAAACTATTATCGGGGTCTGATCGGGGTAAGGTGCCGTCTAAGCGAGAACTATGACGATATGGTCAAATCCGATCTGGTATGGACTCTTGTCGTGATGCGTTCATGGCAGGGTTATTTCATGAATGATGTTCCTGTCTGGAATACTTTCGATAAGAAATCCAGGGTGGAGATCGTCAAGAAATGCTGGCTCGAAGAACGTCTCATCCATGACACAAAGACAGAGTACGGGGATCCCAAAGGCCGTTCCATGATGCAGAGATACGGCAACAAGAAAGGTTTCGCCCTAATGAACAGGTGTCTCAACCTGTTCAGCATAGTCATATCGATCACTTCGATTTTCATGGTGATATATCTGATGTGGTGTTTCGATGCCGGTTACCCTATCGAACCTATCATCATTTTCGATCTGCATATCACATTCGAGGTGATCATCAAATCGATATTGATTGCGATGATGGCTGTATTGACATCGATCACCGTTTTGGCTGCATTGTTGCTCAGTCTGAGGAGCAATCGTAATGATGCTAAAATCAATACGTTCAAGATAGCCAAGAGGAAACTTGAGCGTTCATACCTCTTCGACCAAGTAGTATTCAGCCACATGTCCAAAGAAGATGTGGACATCCTCATCCTTAAGGAACTTGGAGATCTCACCCTCAAAGAGCTTCACGATTGGACCAACGGTCAGCTAAGTATCAGTATTCATAAAAAGAACACTCTCGATACGCACGGACTTGTCTGAATATCGCCTCTATTTGGATGGAAAGTATGTTATAACTTAATTGGATGTATCCTCCAATGCACTACTCAGACTTCTCCAATGCTCTCCTTCTTCACCCGGGGATAGTCCGTATAGAGCCGTTATCAGACAGTCTGATAAGTGTGATCAGGGAGATGGAGTACGAGCATTCCAATGAAGGCGTGATGCTTTCGGTACCTGTCGGTCTGAATGAGGTTGCCGAGAAGCAACTTAAACTCATCCTCTTCTGTAGTATCAATTTTCGGATGTTCACGGAACCTTTCATGGAGATCATCGACGACAGGGGCACGACTATCGGTCATGATGTCCTTATGGGAACTCAGGAAAAGTATGATTGCGAGGATTAGATTTGGCTTATGCACAATCTTTTCATCAACATTCATCTGGTGACCGATTACCCCATGAGAAACTACATACACTCGCTTTCTTTAGAAGTCGAAGGAGTGGATGATGATGTTCGGCCTAGGGTTTTCTACCCGTGTCTTCCTACTGCAAATTATCTCAATGAAAAGTTCGGTGCTCAGAGGAATATCGTAGCAACTGTTCTGCTCGGTGCCGACAATGTCATTTTCTGATAATCTAAGAGCATTGGCATGACATATGCATGAAGCTCGAATCCGAAGTCAGGGTCTGATGATTATTCATTCTATCGATGAGACGAACATCAATGGGTACTTGAGCTCCTCATCATACCTCATTTCTGCAGTGACCTTGCTAACGCCCAGTTTGATGACCACAACGGCATCTATCATATCGCCCGTCAGAGAAACGTAGGAATAAGTGTCCCCGCCGGTACAGAATACCGAGCGGTTGATTTTGATCATCGCCGATTCGACGTAGGGTTGTACCTCGATAGCCTTTGCTATGGTCTTCTCCAGGCCTTCCACGGAATCGATGTTCACGGGTGTGCCGACGAATTGGTGATAGACGGTGGCGAGCTTGATTCCCGCTTCGAAAACAGCGCGTTCACGTTCAGAACACGAGAATCTATCGTTCGCCAGGTCTTCTCTCTCAGTCATGATTCATCTCTTCTCGAACGGCACATAATCCCTTGGGCTCTGGATATTTACGTAGGCGGGCCTCAGGATCTTGTTGGATGTGATGAGCTCCTCGATGCGGTGTGCGCTCCATCCGACAATCCTGGCGGTTGCGAACAGAGGAGTGTATAGTTCCTTGGGGATGTTCAGCATGTCGTAGACGAATCCGCTGTAGAAGTCGACATTCGCACAGACGCTTTTCGAGTTGTGCTTGTGAGCCATGATAAGGCCGGGTGCGATCTTCTCAATGTTATGGTAGTACTGGAAGTCGTTGAGGCGTCCCTTCTCGGTTGCGAGATCCTTCACGAATGATTTGAACACCTCGGCACGGGGATCGGATATGGTGTAGACCGCATGTCCCATTCCGTAGATGAGCCCAGCCTTGTCGAATGCGTCCTTGTCGAGAATCTTGTTCAGATATGACGTGAGAGCTTCGATGTCATCGGGGTCGTCCACGTGCGACCTGATGTCTTCCATCATGTCCATGACTTTGAGGTTGGCACCTCCGTGTTTAGGGCCCTTCAAAGAGGACATTGCTGCAGCGATGACGGCATATGAATCGGATCCGCTGGAAGTCGTCACTCTGGTTGTGAATGTCGAGTTGTTCCCTCCTCCGTGCTCCATATGGAGGACGAGAGCGAGGTCGAGGACCGTAGCTTCGAGCTTCGAGTACTGCGTGTCCGGTCTGAGCATACGGAGGAAGTTCTCCGCCATTGAGAGCGACGGGTCCGGGTTGTGGATGTACATGCTCTGGTTGTTGATGTAGTGGTTGTAAGCATGGTAGCTGTAAACCGTGAGCATGGGGAAGACCGTAATCAGATACAGGCACTGTCTGAGGACATTGTCGAGCGAGTTGTCCAGTGCATCATCATCATAAGATGCCAGGAACAGGATCTCCCTGGAAATAGAGTTCATGACATCCTTGCTGGCAGCTTTCATTATGACGTCTCTGGTGAATGTGCGTGGGAGCTGCATGTTCTCGTTTATGATCGATTTGAACTCGTCCAGCTCTTCTTCAGTGGGGAGGCTTCCGAACAGGATGAGGTACATTACTTCCTCGAATCCCATCCTCTTGTTGAGGAATCCGTTCGTGAGGTCTTCGATGCTGTATCCGCGGTAGCGCAGGATTCCCTTGCATTCCTGCTTGCCGTTTTCGGTCATTATGGTACCGTCTACCTGCGAGACTTCGGTGAGGCCGACAATGACCCCTTTTCCTTCAGCATCGCGGAGACCCTTTTTGACATCGTACTTCGAGTACTCCTCCTGTGCGAAGGTGTCGTTTCTGATGCACATTTCGCACTTGTCTTTGATGAAAGTTTCGTAATCCTTTCTCATAGGTATCACCGTGATGTTGGTAATCTGCGAATGTCGACATTCATTATAGGTATTTCGTCAACATGCAGCAATAATCTTGACCGTTACTGTGCAAATGCATTAGGCAGCTATGCTCAGGATTAAAAGGAGGATGCGGATTACAAGATTATGCCCAAACTTATCGTGTCTGCGGATGTGTACATCGTTGCTTCAGGTATCACAATCGAGGAGGCTGTTTCCAAGGAAGGAATGCACCCGGATTCATATCTGTACATGATGAACGGGAGGCCCGTCCCTATGGATACCGTCCTTAGCGATGAGAGCGAGGTAAAGGTGCTCAGGGTTGCATCCGGCGGATGAAATGCCGAATACTTCAATGTCATTTCCGAACCGAATCACTGCCACCTTTTTAGGGTGGGGAATAGTTTGGAGCAATATTCTTTCATCTGATCGTTGGTCATTCCAGCCTGTTCTCCGTACTGGGAGCACATGTCGATGAAAGTATCCATGGTCACGTTGTGTATGAAACAGCCTTCCTTGTAGCAGTAGATACAGTAATCCTCGTTGGGAGAACTGTCAGAGTCTGTACCATAAACGGACTGGTCTTTTAGAGGCATTCCACAGCTTTGGCAGATGGGGATCATGAAGAGGCATAACCATCTGAATGTTATATTATTCGGGGTACAGAGAACTGTGTTCGGTAATTATCATGAC
>DAXB01000084.1 GCA_002506175.1 Methanomassiliicoccaceae archaeon UBA113 | reverse complement strand
CCCACTGTTTTTCAGAAAGAGGCTAGAATCATTAGTGGCGTGTTTTCCATAGTATTGTTTTTTAACTGTATGGTGCGATTGGCTTATCATGACAGATAAAAAATTCTGTACAAAATGCGGAGCGGAGCTCCCTATCAACGCACAGTTCTGTTCGTCATGCGGACAGGTCGTTGCAGGAACCGACGCAGAAGCAAAATTCAGGCAGAATGAGGCAGAGTTCGAGGAGATTATGAAGATCAACTCCTCGACTTGGGTCTCGTTCATGATCGGAATCTACGCAATCTTTGCAATCATCGGAGCACTCGCAGGACTTCTCCAGGCAGGAACACTCGCCTCGACAATCTTCAACAGTCCCGAGTTCCAGCAGTACATCAAGTCCCTCGGTTGGGTCGTCACCCAGCAGGACGTCCTGAACTACATTACATGGTTCGGATACATGATGCTCGCAAGCGGAATCCTCGCAGCAATCTCCGCAGTCCTTGTGAAGAAGCGCATCAAGTGGATGATCGCAGTCGCATGCTGTCTTCTCGCAGCAGTCCTCTGTGTATGGTCCATCCTCGGATTCATCCTCGGACTCCTTGTTACCTGGTGTGTCATCAGCCTCAGGGAGTGCTTCATCGACGAGCCAGATCTCGTCGATGAAAACTGAATTGTCAAACTCTAAAAGGGTGGCCTCTCGGCCATCCTTATTTTTTATCTTTTCGGATTTCGAGATTGATATCCGCATTCTAAACAGACACGCATTGCGCCGGTCCACGCATGTTTCCATTCCGTGACGGATGGTTGATCAGTGTTCATCGTATGCACGTTTGACCATCACACCGACGGTCCATACCATATACAGCGGCACATGCACTATCCTGCCGTTGATCGATGTATCCTGCATGGAAGTCACGGCACCTATGCAGTCATCTGAATTCATGTAAACACCGAGGCTTCTGGCACGCACCTTTGTCCCGCTCTTGACCTCAATGGGTGTCAGTTTGTCACCAATCCATGTGAGGAAATCCACTTCGGCTTTGTTACCGGACCTCCAGCAGTATATCTCCGATGGCAGGGTCTTTTTTAGCTCCAGAAGCACGAGATTCTCAGTGCATGCTCCTCTGTATAGGGAGAATCTCTCATCTCCCATGTCGAATGGTACGTCGGCTAGTGTTCTGAGTATCCCTGTGTCGAAGCAATACAGCTTGAATGATGATCTGTCTGCGGCTATTGACGGGATGTCATGCCTTGTGGTGATCGGGACCAAGTGTACCAGGCCCGCCTTGGAGAGCCAGTCCACCGACGACCAGAGGTCGCGGGCCCGTTTGCTCTCACCGACGTGTCCGAAAACGAATTTATTGTTACTTTTGGCCATTGTGATGGCACGGACTTCCAGACCATCTCGCCGCATAGCCTGACGGTCCCTTTCCCGTATCTTGCGACATCTCCTAGGTACAAAGTCGTCAGGTCACGGAGGATCTTATCTACTGATTCCGGGTCATGGGTCTCGATCCATGTTGATACCGCAGATGGCAGTCCCCCCACGGCCAGATAATCTTGATAATGCTCGATAAGACGGTTTCTGAATGCAAGGATGTCCTTATCCAAGGGGTTGTCATCGATGGCATCGGCCAACATGTTGTCTCCACAGGCATCCAGGTATTCGCGGAATGACATCGGATACATGGTCACGGTTTCCACTTTTCCTACCGGAGGAGAGCTCTCGGCGAGCTTGACGCCCAGGAGGGATCCGGCACAGATAACATCATATCTTCCGTCCTCGCAGAAGTATTTTAGCGCAGTTATGGCACGCGGGCATTGCTGGATTTCGTCCAGTACAATCAGAGTATCTGTGGTTATAGGTTTGTTGCGGCGGATCCCCAGCATCTTAACAATCCTGTCCACGTTGAGGTCCGGTTCGAAAACATCTGATACGTTGGTCTCTTCGCAGGAGACGTATGCCATGTCCTCATATTGCTCCGTCCCGAATTCTTTGATGATGTATGTCTTGCCGCATTGGCGCACACCGAAAATCATCATGGGTTTATGATGCGGATTGGATTTCCATTTCAGGAGATCGGACATGATTGTGCGCTTCATGTATGTGGGAAGTATTCATTTATATATAAACAATATTATCTATTTATTTAGACCATTTAATGGCTATATATGATATTAATAATAATCACATTATGGCTTATTTTAGCACTTAATTATTTGACGACTCGGCTCAATCTTTAAGTTTCCCCTCTTGAAGTCTATATAACATGACTCCGTAACCGGGGGATATGGCAGACCTGCATGACCGTTGGGTGGCGGAGAGGAGGAACGAGCACTACTACAAGCTCGCCAAGAAGCTGAACTATCGTTCGAGGGCTTCGTTCAAGCTCATCCAGATCGATGACCGTTTCGGCATCTTCAGACCCGGCGATTCGGTCGTGGACCTCGGAGCCTGTCCCGGCGGATGGTGTCAGGTTGCTCAGGAGCGCACATGGCCCAACGGGCATGTTATCGGTGTGGATCTCAGGTACATCAGGCCGATGGAAGGCGTCGAGACGATCATCGGGGACATCACGGAGGATTCCACAATGAGGGAGCTCCTCAATAGGTTCAACGGCAAGGCGGATGTAATCCTTTCTGATATGGCGCCGAACATCGCGGGACATTATTCCACGGACCATGCGAGATCTATTCATCTTTGCACTTTCGCCATCGATGTATGCGACCGTATCCTGAAGAAGGACGGGAAGCTTGTCATGAAGGTCTTCATGGGCGATATGTTCGATACCCTCATGGCAGAGCTGGAGAAGAGGTTCCAGTCCGTCAAGGTACATTCCCCGGATGCGTCCAGGCCCACATCCTCGGAGGTCTATGTCATCAGTCAGGGGTTCTACGGTAAGAGCGTCAAGCTCAAGAACGTGAACGAGACCGACAAGAAACCCGAGTTCAAGGCCAAAGGCGGATTCATATGAAGATCGTCTGCATCGGATGGAATTACAAATCACACGTATCCGAGCTGAAATCAAAGCTACCGGAAGTACCGACGATATTCTTCAAGCCGTCAAGCTGTATGATCAAAGACGGCGAGGCGATCATCATCCCCAAGGGTGTGACCAATGTTCAGCACGAGGTCGAGTTGGCGCTGATCTACGGGAAGGACTGCAAGCATGTGTCCGAAGCGGATGCCATGGGATACGTCTCCCATCTTGCCGTCTTCAACGATGTCTCCGCGAGGGATCTGCAGTGGAAAGCCCGTGACGAGGGTAACACTTGGGACCTTGCCAAAGGCATGGATACATTCGGGCCCATGTCGGACCCGGTGCCTGTCACCGCAGTCGAGAACGTTCAGGATTTGAATTTGAAATTGACGGTCAATGGAGAGGTCAGACAGGAGGGTAACACATCCAACATGATCTTCACCGTGCCATGGCTGATATCATATGTTTCCCGCTATATCACGATGGAAGAGGGGGACATATTGATCACCGGAACTCCGGAAGGGGTATCGGAAATCAAACCCGGGGATGTCGTATGCGCCATCATCGATGGTGTTGGATCCGTGACGAACCCGGTGCAGTCCGAGTGAATCAATCCCAGAATCTCTTGTTCTTCGCGAAGAGGATCTCGGCGTTCATTATCTCTCTGAGGAACTCGTCCTCATCGTTGTAGTTGGACCTCAGTATCCTGGCGGCAGTGTCCGGTCCGATGCCTCTTCCTGCGAGGGTGATCACAGCACGCTGTCCGAACTCATAGACCAGGTTAGCATTCCTACCCATCTTGTTGAGGTCAGACTTCTCTTGTTTGGATAGGGCCGGTTCCTTGAGCAGCTTCACCGTATCCCTTTCGTAGTTCTTGAGGACGGCGATCATCACTCCGTTGCATATCGGGCATTGGAATCTCTTTGGGGCGTCTCTGACCCTGAATCTCGATTGCGAACCACAGTGCATGCATGAGGCGAAGAGCATCTCGTCCTCCAGCCTCTTCTTCAAAGCTACCAGTATGGCATGGTCTGCGCGAACCGGCTGCATGAGTTCCTTGGACCTCGTGATACCCTCCAATCCGATCGCCGACAGCCTTCCCGGAACGATCTCAATCTCGCCGTTCTCTATCATGGATACGGCTTTCTCTGTGTTGGGGATGTCCAGGTCTTCCCAGAGGACCTTATTGATCGCTTCGCTGTAAGCCGGTGTGTCCTTGTGCATCTCGAACAGCCTGCCGAAGTTCATGAACCGGTGGTCCGCTTCCTTCTCGATAATGCCGAATTTCTTCGCGACGTACACGAATCTCCATCTCAGGAAGGATGAGTTGACGATGGTCATTCTGGCCAGGGCCTCTATGGTCCCGGGTCTGACAGATCTTATCGTTGCCATCATAGTGTCCTTGTCGACGTATCTGGGGAGCTCCAGGATGATGCGGTACGGGTCGACCGTCGCTCCTATGGATTCCCCCAGCCTCGCGGACAGGAGTGCGGAGTACACTTTCGACAGGGTCTCGTTCACCCTAGTACCGAAACAGCAGTTGATGATGGCCAGCCTGTCTCCGACCTCCACGGTGATCGTCTTGTCGGTAGGCATTACGGATTTCTCGTCCTGGTTTGCGAAGTAGTCCTTCAGGACCCTCTCGCATCCTTTATCGCCCGGATAATCCTGGAAGTTCCTGATCCTTCTCATCTTCCCGACTTCCATGGCGATCTCGAACGGTACGGGGATATCGGAACCGACCCAGTTGGGGACGGATCCGACTTCCTTGACCTCTTCGACAAGGATCTCATCCTCTCTCATCTCGACTATGCGCCAGGTGCGGCCTTTCGCGATGAACATGGCGTATTCTTCCGCGAAAGATGCCACGAAACTCTCGTCAAGGGTTCCGATGATCGCACGTGTCCCGATATCGCGGACCATGTAGGTGCGCTCGTCGGGAATCATCGAGATGTTCTCGTAGAAGTAGTTCATGCCCTTCTTTGAGCGTTTGAACGTGCTGCCGTCATCGAAAACCATCTTGATGTCCTTCAGTTGCTCCAGGACTGCGAGCATCTGACCCATCTGCAGGTTGCGGAACGGGTAAGCGTTCTTGAACAGCTTGAATGCGGTCTCCTTGTCCATGGCGCTGTTCATTGTCATGGCCACCAATTGGTTGGCCACCACGGTAAGGGGGCATTCTCTGCCCTCCCAGTACTCCAGTTCTTTGGAATCGCACCTTCTTGCGATGACCATCGCCTCGGCCACCTCGTCCGGTGCGGTGGCGATGACCTTGGCACGGATCTTCTCTCCGATCCTGTGTCCTGCGCGTCCTGCGCGCTGTATCATACGGGATACCTGCCTCGGAGAATTGTATTGGATGACCATATCGGTGGTACCGACATCTATTCCGAGCTCCAACGAAGATGTGCAGATCAGGGATTTCACATCCCCCCTCTTGAAACGGTCCTCCATCTCCATCCTGTTCTCCTTGGACAGGGATCCATGGTGGACCTCCACCGAGATATTCTCATCCCAGATGTGGTAACGGGCGGCCAGCCATTCGGCGGTCTCCCTGGTGTTGACGAAGAACAGTGTGGACTTCCCGGATTCTATGATCGCCCTGGCGCGCTTCATGACAGCCAGGATGTCGGGGTCGCTCTGGAGTTTATCCTGCAGTTCCGGATCGGCTGTCGTTGGATCTGGACTCTCCACCAGGATGTCGAAATCCCTGTGGGTATCATGTTTCCTTATCACGACGTCCCTGTTGTTGCCGACCAGGAATCTGGCCACGTTCTCTACATTTCCAACGGTGGCCGAGAGTCCTATCCTCTGATAGTTGCCAGCCAAAAGGGTGAGCCTCTCCAATGCGACGCTGAGCTGTGCGCCTCTTTCGGTGTTCGCCAGCTCGTGGATCTCATCGATGACGACCCATTCAACGTTCTTCAAGTGCTGGACGAGTCTTTTTCCGGTGAACATCACCTGCAGGGTCTCCGGGGTGGTGATCAGGATGTCCGGGGGATGTTCGGACTGTTTATTCCTCTCCGCCTGCGTGGTGTCTCCGTGTCTCACGCCGACAGTGATGTCCAATGCCTTCCCGTATTCCTCCATCCTCTTCAGCATGTCTCTGTTCAGGGCTCTGAGAGGTGTGACGTATATGCATCTGAATCCGGGCTTGCCTTTGGATCTCAGGATGCTCTCAAGGATGGGCAGGACGGCCGCCTCAGTCTTACCGATACCGGTAGGAGCGACCAGGAGGAGGTTCTCGCCCTTGATGATCCTGGGGATGGAATCCGCCTGCGGAGGCGTCGGTTCGAGTATCCCCCTTGCAGCCAGCGCATCGATGATGGGGCGACTTAACTCGGGGAACGACATAAAAAAGGGAAGTTGGGGGCGTTCGCCCCCTGTATTTGTTCGGGTTTCACTCTGCTTTGGGCTCTTC
>DAXB01000026.1 GCA_002506175.1 Methanomassiliicoccaceae archaeon UBA113 | reverse complement strand
GGAACGTCGACCTCGTCATCCCCACCAACAACAAGGGAAGGCGTGCACTCGCATGTGTCTACTGGATCCTCTCCAGAGAGGTTCTCACAGCACGCGGAGTCCTCAAAGATCCCAACGACTTCAACATGTCCATCGACGACTTTGAAGCCAAGCTCGTCTGAGCTCGAAGGTCTAAAACCATTTGCCCCTTCGGGGGCATTTTTCTTCAATAACGGTGCGGTGTCTTTGAAACCGGAGCAAACATTGGTGCTTATGATTGTCCCGGTGCTGATCAGCCGTGATCAGTTTCATCGTATTGCCCGACCCGATAGTCATCCAGATCGGAATGGATGGAAAACCTGCGTCCACAATGCCGAAGATAATCGGTGTATTGTTACCGTTGGTCCTCGTTGTTGTGGGGGCATATAATCACTACAGGCCGGGCACATCTAAATGGAGAGGGCTCATTCTCTTGGCAGTAGGATACATCCTGGGAGTGTTTACTCTCGTTGTCAATCTTTGAACCCATTGTTTTTATGTGCTAACTGTCTGATTGCTATCGCATCTTATGAGCGATACGACCGAGGCAGTCACCCATTCAGATGATTATTTCCTGACAGATCAGCGTTTGGTCTGGAACGATTTGGCTATGCTCGGGATGCTTTATTTCCTGTCGGTGCTCATCTATTTCGTGGATGTTCTGTATCAGGACATCAATTATCTGGATGGGTTCCCCGTAGCAGGGGTGACGGCCAGTTGCATCATCGTCTTCTACGGTTCGCGCGTAATCCTCAAAGGCGGTTACGTCGGTCAACAAGCGATTGAAATCGCGGTAAAGACCGTGGTAAAGGCCCTGATTGTGCGTGCGCTGTTCCGCGCGTTGACATTTACCATGCCGGTGCAGTTCGCCCTGTTCGGTATCGGTTTCGCACTGTTGATCCTCTGCCTGTATCTGTTCAAGAGGTATCATTCCCCGTTCGTCAAGCCGGTACGGGTCACAGTCACTTCGTGCATGGTGCTAGCCGGCATCGTGAATCTGATGGTCCATGATTATTCGGATTATTCGGATATGCTGTGCGGAATGTTCTATCTGTGGTCCTTCGTGCTCGTGATTCTCTACGTGAACTATACGGATATCGTCTGTATCACGAGGAAGGTGCATTCCAAGGCCAGATCATCGAAAGAAGTCAAGAATATCCTCTTTTACGCGCTGTTCACGGTATGTATCGTGGTATCGCTCATCAGCTGGATCCTCTGTCCAGAGGCCTTCTATGGCGCGGAAATCGAATCATTCCTGCCAATCTATGGTTCTGATCTAGGCATCGCGGAAACAGTGGATGTTTTGGTTTGGATGATATTCGGATTATCCTGGTCCATCTGGGCTGTCAAGATATTCAGGCTCAATGACGGGATGTCGTTGATTAAGGTCGTCCTCCTGCTCAATCTCATATGTTGCATATATTGGGTATTCGAGCCTCTGATCAGTATCGGTGACAGCGTCTTGATCAATCTGACCGCCAATATCTGTTATCATATCATTTACTGTTCGATAGCGCTGACGGCTGTCCATCTGCATCGTTCAGGATACACGTATTGGGCTGCATTCCTCCTGACGTCATCCACCGCGCTGATGGTTTACGCATCATTCTTCGGAGGGGAGTACTGGTATCTGATGGTGGAGTTCGTGGCCAACATGTTCTTCATAGTGTTCGATTTCCTGACGACCAGAGGATTCGTCGGAAAAGCGTATTTGGATGATTGACCTAAAAAAAGGGATAATGAGGGGTTTCCCCCTCGTGTTTCAGATGCGTTTGAGGTATCTCAGATTGGGCTCGTATACAAGGCCTTTGTCCATAAGGATGTTGGACACCTCTTCAAGCTCTATGCTGCTGATTCCCTGAGCCTCGGCCCTTCTCTCGAGCTCATCTCTGGGTGCCCCCTTCCCGTCTGTGTCCAGTTCGGCGAGGAGATCCAGGATGAGGTCCTCCATCTGTGCGCTGTTGTTGCCCTCAGACGTCTTCCCGGACATATCCATCTCGATCTCGTCGGGTTCATCCGACATGTCCTCGGGGAATCCGAGGTCGATGTCCCTGTCGGGAAGTATGACCCTGAGCGCTGCCTGGATGGTCTTCAGGTACAGTGCGGAATCGGGCATGTTGCCGTAATTGTCCAGAGCGTAGATGATTCCGAACGCCTCCACAGGACTCATTCCCATTGCGATGAGGTCATTCTCCTTAGCATCGGGCATTCCTAGGACCTTCTTGACATTCTTGAGTCTGCTCCATGTGCTTTTCGCTGTATCCAGTACCCATTCCTTGCGGGTTTCCTCGGAGATCTGCATTATGCGGTCCGGCCTGACGGATAGGAACACCCTTCCGTCATCTGTGGAATATGTCCTTACTCTTCCGACCGCGGCAACGTAGCAGGGTGTCTCCAGGTCGCTGAGCGATGCCGATGCCTCCGGCTGGAATTTACCTACATTGACGTAGAAGCTTCCGGAAACATCCTGTATCCTGGCCTTCCACATGGGTTCATCTTCGCTTCCGATGTTCTCTTTCTCTGTGAGTACTCCGGCGATGAGAACTTTGTTTATCTTTGCTCCGAGTGGAGAAATAACGTACGAGGGCATCTTCTCCTCGGTAGCCTTGATCTCCACAGTCGACGAGTTGAGCTCGCTTGCGAAGACCCTCCATGCCATCTCTCTGGCGTTCATATAGATGCCTCCACTTCCTTGAGGAGCGCCTCTGCTTCCGCGATCACATCGGTATCGGATTTCTTCGCGGATTTCACGATGATGCTAGGTCCGTAGTCGTCGCTCATGACGTTGCCCGTGACCTCGATCTTCTTCATCATTATCTTGGATGCCATTTCCCTTCCTACTGCGCCTTCGCCTTTGATCGATGCGAGTCCTTCCGCAGCCTGCAGAGTGACACCGGTCAGTTTCTCCGTGTCCGCACGGTTGATGATCGCTCCGATGGATCCAGTTCCGTCGTCCAGGATGACCTTCAGCCTGAGGTCCGCCACCCCGGTCACTTCTCCGTGTGCCGTGCATACGCCGTTCAGTATGGAACGGTTGCACTGGGGGCATCTCCTGATCATTCCGCTGCCCTGACGGACATCGACGATGAATCCTTCCAATGTGATGTCTAGGCCGCCTCCAATCTTGCTGATCTCTTCCACGGTCTTCCTGTTGCATGAGGTGTCGATGATGCCCGCGATTTCGTCCACGCGGCTTATTTCGCACCGGTCACCCATGTTGAGCTGGGGTATTCCCTTCCAAGAACGTATGTACGCGTTCTTGATGCAGACGGTCTCGCCCTCTTTCAGTGAGAAGTCGCTCCATGCGGAGAACTGAACCTTTCCTGTGTCATCGGCGATGATTCCGGAGAATACGGTCTTCTGTTCTCCTCTCGCAACTATATCTCTCGATTCCACGGAAACGATCTTTCCGGTGACGGTCACGTTTCCCATGCCGTCTTTGATGGAACCGATCTTGCACTCCTGGGAAACCACGGAGATCTGTCTGTCGGGAAGGTCCATTGACACTCCTTCAGCCGGTTCGATACGTCCGCGACTTCCGATGTTGATCTGAACCTTGTCGTTCCAGGTCTTGCAATAGCAGTTCCTGAAGTTGTATACGGAGCCTTTCGCCAGTTCCACGGAACCGGGCTCCCAAACAGTGAAGGATGCGGTACCGGTCTCATCGCCTATGATTCCGGAGATGATGGTCTTCATCTGACCTTTCACCGTTATGTCCTTCCTGTCCACGAACACCGCTTTCGCGGTGATGTCCACGCTTGCCTCCGAACCGGTGAGTTCGGAGATCTTCTTCACAATCGAGTTACCGGTGACGAAGGTCGGCGTGTCGGATCCTCCGTATTTCCTGATGATTCCTCTTTTCGCGGTCTCTATCGCTGTGTGGTACTCGTTAAGGTATTTATCCAGCTCTATCCAGAGCTGTTCGTCTGTAATACTGTCTCCGAGCACCCTTTTCAGTTCTTCAAATGTGGGTGTTAGTTCATTCCTATCCATATCAGACACCTCCCTTACGGGCGGATAAAGGCGGGACGGGATGTAGGTATAAAACGGTAAGCGGGGGATTTCCGAAAGTGGCGAAAGTTGGTTTTTCCGACCGTTTTTACCGTTCGGACCTCTTTGCCACATCGGCCAGGTTGTCACCTGAGAACCTGTAGATGTACCATTGCTTCAGGGATTCAGCACCCTGGGATTCATAGAACTTCTGGCTACTGGTATTCCAATCGATGCACCACCATTCCAGCCTGTCGTATCCTCTCTCGTATGTGATGCGGGCGACCTCCTCTATCAAGGCTTTTCCGTATCCCTTCCCTCTGTATTCTGGCAGTACGAACAGGCTCTCCATGTAGATCCCCTTGCGTGCGAACACCGTAGAAGGGTATGGGAAGAAAAGGGCGAACCCAGCCTCTTTCCCATCATCCATCGCGAACAGCACTTCCGCATTGCCCTCGTCGAAAATCCATTGCTTCAGGGTATCCGGGGTGTGTTTCAGTTCATCCTCCATATGCTCGTATGCCGCAAGATGCCTGATGAACTCCAAGATGGTTGCCGAGTCTTCTTCCTTGGCGAAGCGTATGGTTGGATTCATAGGAGATGATTGATTTCCGACATATATCATCGATTCGCAGAATGATTTCGGTCAATAGTATAGGATGACAAAATGATGACAAAAAGGAAAACAAGTTATTCAGAATGGCCTGGAAGGGTTACTTTGAGTTGCTCACATCCCTCCCAGATGCCCTTTTTTCCCAATAGTTTAAATCGAATACCTACATTATTCGTTAATGTTACCCAAAGCCAAGATCGATAAAATTCTGGACGGTTACGACCCGTCCGATATCACGATCGCCACACTGTGTTCCCATTCTTCTCTTCAGATCTTCCACGGTGCGAAGAAACTGGGATTCAAGACTTTGGGACTGACGATCACGCATAGCACAAAGTACTACGATGCATTCCCGCTCGGAAAGCCTGACGAGATCATCAAGTACAAGGATTTCGATGACATGGAATCCCGCGTGGACGAGTTGTATGACAGGAACGTAATCATCATCCCGCACGGATCCTTCGTCGAGTACATGGGTTCGGAGAGGTTCGGCGATTACCCCGTTCCTTCGTACGGTAACCGTGCCGTCCTCAACTGGGAGTCCAGCAGGGATAAGCAGAGGGAATGGATCACCGGCGCAGGCGTCTCCATGCCGGAAGTCATCACGGATCCCAAGAAGATCGACAAGCCAGTCATGGTCAAGTACAACGGAGCCAAGGGCGGAAAGGGGTACTTCATCGCCATGGATTACAACGGTTTCAAGATGGCCGTGGATCCCGACGAGTCATACAACATCCAGGAGTACTGTCTAGGAACCAGGTACTACATGCACTTCTTCTACGACCCGCTTAAGAATGACGGATACCTGTGCAAGCAGGGTGGATCACTCGAGCTCATGTCCATGGACCGTAGGGACGAGTCCAACATCGATGAGCTGTACAAGCTCGGTTCCGTAGAGGAGCTGAAGAAGGTCGGAATGTTCCCTTCTTTCGTCGTCACCGGAAACACCCCTGTCGTGCTGAGGGAGTCCCTCCTGCCTAAGGCCTTTGAGATGGCGGAGATGATAGTGGACAAATCCTATGAGCTGTTCGGAGGCATGTGGGGACCGTTCTGCCTGGAGACAGTCGTCAACGACAAGCTTCAGTTCAAGGCCTTCGAGATCTCCACGAGGATCGTTGCGGGAACCAACCCGTTCATCTCCGGGTCTCCGTACGCGGATCTCATCTATCCCGGTATAAGCACCGGATCCAGGATGGCCATGCACATCAAGAGTGCGGCGGAGAACGGAACACTGAAGGATATCATATCCTGACCGTTACGGTACAAACACGCCCTTCGGGGCGTTTTATCTTGTTTTTCACCAACAGAATGGCATTCTGGCCGTTTCCATCATAGGCTATTTATCCGTTCTGCACTATTCCGCTCCAAACAACACGAAGGCGTTTCGGATGGTATCACAGAGACTTCAGACAATCCCGGCATCGGGCACGATAGCAATATCCAATCTGGTCAGCCAGATGAAGGCAGAGGGCATAGACATCGTTTCATTCTCCATGGGAGAGCCGGATTTCACCACACCGTCCAATGTCATCGACGCGGCATGCGACTCCCTTCACGAGGGATTCACGCACTATACCCCATCCACTGGTATCCCGGAACTCAGGAAGGCAGTCGCGGAGTACACCAAGAAGATCGATAACGTTCCCTGTGCAGCTGAGAACGTCTTGATTACACCCAGTAAGCAGGCCATCTTCATGTCCGCTCTCGCTTTCATCGATCCCGGCGACGAGGTCATACTTCCCGATCCGTCGTGGGTATCCTATGAGGCATGCGTCCGCCTGGCAGGCGGAGTTCCCGTGTACATCCCGACAAGGTTCGAGGACAACTTCGTCGTTGATCCGGCGCTCATCGAGGCCGCGATCACACCCAGGACAAAGATGATCATCCTCAACACGCCTTCCAACCCGACAGGATGCGTCATACCCAAGGACAAACTCAAACAGATAGCAGACATTGCGATGGCACACAACATCAAGGTCATGTCCGATGAGATCTACAGTGCCATCGTGTACGAGGGAGAGCATACATCCATCGCATCGTTCCCCGGAATGTTCGACCACACGATCCTCATCTCCGGACTCTCGAAATCGTTCGCTATGACCGGATGGAGGCTCGGATGGGCCATCGCTTCCGCCGAGGACATCAAGAACATCAACAAGCTCCAGTCGCACTCGATCTCCTGCTGCGTATCGTTCGTCCAGAAGGCGGCGGTCGAGGCGCTCAGCGGGCCCCAGCAGTCCAAATACGACATGGTCAAGGCATTCAAGAAGAGGCGCGACCTCGCATTGGACCTCATCAGGGACATTCCCGGAATGGAGTGCAACACTCCTGCCGGAGCTTTCTACCTCTTCCCGAAGTACAACAAGGATATCCCGTCTGCCAAGCTTGCCGAGGCTCTCCTCAAGGAGGGGCATGTAGCGGTCACCCCTGGAACAGCCTTCGGACCGTGCGGCGAGGGATTCTTCAGGATATCCTATGCGACGTCAGAGGATCAGATCCAGGAAGGAATTGCAAGGATCAAGAAGTCCATGGCTCAGATGTGAGTCCCGGTCGACTTTTTCATGGCGGCCGCGCCTTTCATCCGCGGTCGTCCTCTATACTATATGCGCACGCAGTAGGGCGCGCGTATACACCCTTATTTATAGAGGTTGGTTTTACACGGGAACGTTGCATAGGCAACGAGGGATTAATCTTGAGCAGACAGTTGTTTACAGTCGGCCCTGTCCACGTAGAACAGGACACTTTGCAGGCCATGACAAAACCGATGATTACGCATAGGTGCAAGGAGTACAAGGAGCTCCACCACGGAATCGTCGAGAAGATCCAGAAAGCACTCAACACGGATATGGACGTCTTCCTTGTCGGAGGATCCGCCACAGTGATGATCGAGGGTGCTATCAGGAACGGTGTGAACACTAACTCGCTCGGAATCACAAACGGTTCCTTCGGAAACAGATCGATCGAGTGCGCGGAACTCAACGGCAAGACCGTCGAGAAGGTCCAGGTCCCCTGGGGAATGGCCATGAAACCCGAGCACATCGCCGGAAAGGTCACCAAAGACATCGAGGCGGTCCACTGGGTCAGCAACGAGTCCTCCACGGGAGTCTTCAGCGACTCCGTCGCATTGGCGAAGGAGGTCAGGGCACAGAACCCCGACGCGCTCGTCATGGTGGATGCGGTCACATCCGCATTCGCGATGGACCTGAAAGTCAAGGATATGGATCCCGATTCCCTCGTCTTCGGAACGCAGAAGGCGCTCGCACTCCCTCCGGGAATGGCGATAATGCTCTGCTCCGAGAAGCTGCTCGAGAAGGCGAAGACCGTTCCCAACAGGGGATTCTATTCGGATCTGCTCAAGATCAAGAAGCAGGCAGACACGGATTACGCCCTCACAACACCCCCCGTATCCCTCATGTACGCACTGGACTACCAGCTCGACCGCGCCCTCAAGGAGGGAATGACCGTAAGGTACGAGAGGCATGCTCAGATGGCCAAGATGGTCAGGGACTGGGCGGACAAGAAGCTCGCGGGAGTGTTCCCCGAGGAAGGTTACAGATCGAACTCCATCGGAGTCCTCAACAGAGGAGACCTGGATTTCGACACATTCAATTCCAAGCTGAAAGCCAAGGGATACGAGATCTCGAACGGCTACGGCGATGTCAAAGAGAAGACGTTCAGGATCGGGCACATGGGAGACACCACACCCGCTATGGTGAAGGAACTCCTGTCCGCAATGGACGAGATATTGGAGGAGTGAAAATGACAACTAAGATTCTGGTATCGGATCCCCTGGATGCAGAGGGACTCGAGATCCTCAAGAGCTCAGGATTCCCCGTCGACGAGGTCTCTGGGCTTACAGAGGATGAGCTTTGCGCGAAGATCGGCGACTATGATGCTTTGATCATCAGGTCCGGGACCAAAGTTACCCCCAAGGTGATCGATGCAGGAAAGAAGCTCCGTGTCATCGGACGTGCAGGGGTAGGAGTCGACAACATCGACGTCCCCTACGCAACCGACAAGGGAATCCTTGTCATGAACACTCCTTCCGCTAACATCCTGTCCGCCGCAGAGCACACATGCGCCATGCTCCTCTCCCTTGCAAGGAACATCCCCTTCGCACACGAGTCGATGCACAAAGGCGAGTGGAAGAGATCCAAGTACACCGGAGTCGAGCTCAACGGCAAGGTCCTCGGAATCGTCGGAGTCGGACGTGTCGGAGGAGAGGTCGCCAAACGTATGAAGGCGTTCAACATGACCATGATCGGTTACGATCCGTTCCTCCCCAAGGAGGTCGCGGACGCTCTCGGAGTCAGGCTCACAACCCTCGACGAGGTCATCAAATCGGCCGATTTCATGACTATCCACACCCCTCTTCTCCCAGAGACGAGGAACATGATCTCGATGCCCCAGTTCAAGATGATGAAGTCCAACGTCAGGATCGCGAACGTCGCCCGCGGAGGAATCGTCAACGAGGACGATCTGTACACGGCACTCAAGGAGAAGGTCATCGCAGGAGCCGCATTCGATGTATGGTGCAACGAGCCCCTCACGGACGACGAGAAGAAGCTCCTCGAGCTCGACAACCTCATCACCACACCCCACCTCGGAGCATCTACGTTCGAGGCACAGAAGAGGGTATCCATCGAGGTCGCGGAGCACGCAGTCATGTACCTCAGGGACGGAATCGTCTCCAACGCGATCAACGCGCCCCGCGGAGCACTCGATGCGGAGACGGAGCCCTACATCCCGCTCGTAAGGTCGATGGGAGCACTCGTCCAGCAGACCGTCGGAAACAACCCCCTCGGAAAGCTCGAGATCGCATACTGCGGAAACCTCGCCAAGAAGCAGACAAAGCTCCTGACGGTCACCACAATGATCGGATACCTCAGCAAGGTCATCGGATCCGCCAACATCATCAACGCGCTCCCCGTAGCCAAGTCGAAGGGAATCGAGATCTCCGAGTCCACGAAGGATGACGCCAAGGATTACGCCGGATGCGTCGAGATGAAGTTCACATCGAACGGAAAGGCACGCTCCATCACCGGAGCCGTCATCGGCGGAACACCCAGGATCGTCGGAATCAACGACTTCCCTATGGATGTGACTCTCGCTGACAGGATGCTCTTCCTCACGTACGCGGATGCACCCGGAGTCATCGGAATCGCCGGAAACGCTCTCGGAGATGCAGGAATCAACATCGCCCAGATGTCCGTCGGAAGGATGGACGGAAAGGCAATGATGGTCCTCACGGTCGATCAGGACGTTCCCGCTGACGTCGTCAAGGCCATCGGCGACAAGGTCAAGGCCGAGGACATCAGCTATCTCAACCTCATGGAGTGATCCGTATGGGAATCGTAACCGTCGACGACCTGACACAGGCCATCAAGAACAGTATCGACGACTCCCACGCGATGGTGGAGGAGCAGGCCTACGAGCTTGCCTGCCACGTCCTCAATTTCTTCGGATACTCGGACAGGATCATCGACAACATTCTCGAGCCTGCGGACCGCGATGCGTTCTACATGCTGGAGGATTCCGGTATCCTCACGACCGAGAGAGAGGAGACCACACTCTACGACGGAAGGGAATGGAGGATTCACTATTGGCTCTTCAAGAGGGACAGGATCGTGGATCTCATCGAGAACCCCGCAAGGAAGCCTGCGGCAACCGTTGGGGACGAGTTCACATACGCCGATCTCCCCGACGATGCATGGCAGAGGGGCGGAAGCGAAGAGTAAACCCTATGGACTATTTTCCATACGAGTACCGTCCGGGTCAGAAGGAGCTCATAGGCTTCATCGACCGGACGGTGCGCGACCGCAGATGTGCGGTCATAGAGGCCGGGACCGGCACGGGGAAGACGATATCCTCCCTGTGCGGCGCCCTAGGTTATGCCAAGGACCACGGGATGAAGGTCATTTATCTCACCAGAACCAAATCCCAGCAGAAGCAGGTCATCAGAGAGTCGAAGGCGATAGGCGACGTCATGTGTGTCGCCGTGCAGGGGCGTTCCGCGGCATCATGTCCCATGATGAGGGACGATCCCGACCTTGCCTCGGGGAATGCGGAGGAGATGTCCAAGCTGTGCTCCGAATACAAGAAGAAGTCGGGAGGAACATGCCATTGCAGGTTCTTTGCTAACATCGAGGGGCAGAGTGTCGATCGCTGGGTAGATGTGATAAAGAGGGAGCATCCGGAGCCGGAGGAGTTCACCAGGATGTGCGAGGATGCGGACATTTGCCCGTACGAGATGATGAAGCCCATCCTGCCATTTGCGGATGTCATCGCCGTCCCATACCCCTTCGTCTTCATGCCGATGGTTCTCAGCCGTTTCATCGAATGGATCGGTGTACCTCTGTCGCAGACCATCATGATCGTGGATGAAGCCCATAACCTGCCGGATTACCTGCGCGATGTCCAGACGTTCGAGTATTCCGAGAAGGCCATGGACCTGGCTGCCAAGGAGGCTGTCGACCATGGGGATTTCGAGCTCCATGAGGGGATCTCTGTTACGGATCTCGTCGCGATCCTCAAGGAGATCCTAGCATATGCTGAGAAAGAGTATCTAATCGATGAGGACGGGATGTTGCCGCCCTATTTCCTCGAAGAGGAGCTGATGGACCGTCTGGGTGTCAGTTCCACAACCATAGCCCGTATGTGCAAGGCAATGGAGGAGATCGGAGATGGCATAATGGAGAAGAGGAAGGAGAGGCGCAAGCTCCCGCGTTCCTACATCCACTCCATGTCCAGATTCATCCGTGCATGGATAGATGGCGATGAGGAACACTATGTGAGGCTGGTGATCCGTGAGAAGGACAACCCGATGTTCCAAGCCTATTGCATGGATCCGGCAGGTGCATCCGGACCGCTGAACGAGTGTTTCTCATCGATACTCATGTCAGGGACATTGAAGCCTTTGGATGCGTTCGTTGACGAGTTGGGCCTGGAGCGTGCGGACCAGATGTGCCTGGAGGGTATGTTCCCGAAGGAGAACCTCCTGACGGTGTACACGGACAGAGTCACCATGAAGTATGAGGAACGCGACCTTCCCCAGAACTACGACGTCATGATGCAGATGCTTATCGATTGCATCAACGCGGTGCATGTCAACACGGCGGTGTTCTTCCCATCCTACAGTTTCATGGACAGAATGGTGGATGATGGGCTGGTGAGGCGCCTGAACCGCGATGTCCATTATGAGCAGAGGGGAATGTCGCAGCCGGAACTCATGTCGGTGTTCGAGAACTTCAGGACCTCCGACGGGGGTGTTCTGTTCTGTGTCACCGGAGGAAGGATAAGCGAAGGTCTGGACTTCCCAGACAAGGCTCTCGAGATGGCCATCCTTGTAGGCATCCCGTATCCCAAACCCACGGCCAAGCTCCGCGCGATACGCAGGTATTACGACATACGTTTCGGTGATGGGATATTCTTCACATCGACCGTTCCGACAGTACGCAGGATGAGGCAGTCGATAGGGCGTTTGATAAGGTCTGAGACGGACAGAGGGGTTGCGATCATCCTCGACAGGAGAGCAGTGTCCTTGAAGGATCTCGAGGCAGGGTTCTGCGATGATATCCCGTCGAAGGAAAAGGAGTTTTTCGGCACACGCAGTTGATACGGGTCATACCGACGATCGACTTATTGAGCATGGGATAGCATTTTAACAGGAACGTTGATTAGCGTTCATGAAGACATTCAGTGATATCTACGCTGAGTTTGTAGGAACAAGCAAGAAGAACATCAAGGATGAGGCGGCTGCAAGGATTGGTAAGCTCAATCCCGAGGAGAGGAAGATCGCAGGAACCCTCACTAAGGCGGTCATGAAGGCCGACGGGATCATCTCCGGCGGAGAGACAGAATTGATCGAGATGGCAATGAAGATCGATGGCTTGGATGTTTCTTTGGATGAGGCAAAGAAGGCGATTCTGTCTACCACTGACGAAGAGATCAACAAGGCGAAGTTCGACTTCAGAGCCCTGTCCGATCAGACCAAGGAGGATATCATATTCTGCCTTCTTGTGGTCTCGTCTTCCGATGGGTTCATCGCAAAGGATGAGTACAACCTCATCAAAGGCTACCTTGCCTGAAAACCGAGGGGCAACCGTTTTGTGACGGCCCCTCTTTTTTCTTTGTATGTTTTAACCTTTGACGAGACACAACCGTCCAATTCCGGTTGATTATGAAAGGACGATGATGGAACGGACACATCAAAACGATATCCGTCGTTTCACGGTAGTTCCAGCATTGCTGACGATGTGACACATCCTATTCCGATTGTGTCGTGTGTAGGAAACCATTTATAAGAAAGTCAGCAGTACCCGCCACCATGGAGATAACGGTCGACCCCGGAGTGGAGCAGCTCATCAAGGAGGCTGGATGCGATTACCGTGTATGTACTGCATGCTACGGCCCCGCGCTCGTTCCTGTGAGCGTCAAAGGTCCGAAGGCGACAGATGTGCAGATTCCCGTCGGAGGCCATACACTTTTCATCTCCAGATATGTCGCACAGTATATCGCAAGGGTTACCTTGGATATGGTGTACGATGACGACGATATCGATGCCTGTCCGGCGTTCCCGCCGAGAAGGTATCAGTAAAGAAAAGCACTGTCCGCAGAATTCTTTCCGAGGCAGTCCACATCGATCTTCTCGCTCATGGCGATGACTTTTTGAGGTTCCGCCTCGGTGATGGGCCTCTCCGGTACTATGAGGCATCCATTGGTGGGCCTTATCGAGATCTCATAGGTGCCGATCTCCTTGGCGATGGCCTCGATCTCGAGCTTGTCCATTCCGATAAGGGGTCTGATGACTGGGAAGTCGAGTCCGATGTTCTCGGACCTTATGTTCTTGAGCGTCTGAGAGGCGACCTGCCCGAGAGAATCACCCATTATGATCCCGGAGGCTCCGAGATTCTTGGCCAATTCCCTCGCGGTCCTCTGCATAACACGTTTGCACATGACGCATTGGTATTGCCTGTCGCATCCGTCGCGGATAGTCTCCTGATTGGTTCCGTGTTTCACGACGTACAGCGGAAACTCCTTGCCCGTGACCTCCCTGAGACGCTCCGCTATCATCTTCACGTTCTCGATGGACCTGTCATCCGTGAAAGGACGGTTGTCCATGTGCAGGAGAACGACGTCTGCACCCATCTTGCTCATGAGGTATGATGCCACCGGCGAATCTATGCCGTTGGACATCAGAGATACTAGCTTCATCAGAATTTCACGTTGCCGTAATCGTCAGCGAGCTTTCTGGGCGTGGCGTATCTGCATTCGGGGCAGAAGAGTCCGTCGCCTTTCTTGCTTATGACCATCTCGGTCTTGCACTTGCTGCAGTAGGATTTGATGACTCCGAGGTGGTCGTCCTTCGTTGTGATCTGGAGGGCGGGTTTGATGACAGTGACCTTTCCTCTGATGTAATCTCCCTTCCTGAGCTCGTTCTCGACATTGTCGGTGTAGCCCTGGGAGATCTTGGAAACGTGGAGGGTAGCGTATGTGTCTCCTCCGAGAGTTCTTTCTACACCCTCCTTTCCAGCGATGTCGGCTGTTGCCATCGTGTTTCTGACGTCCGAGATGACACCGTACACGATATCCCCGACGGCAAGCACGTTGGGCGGGTTGGGGGAGATGACCTTCGCGACGCAGTTATCGTCATCGAGGACGAGTTCTCCGACCTGGGATGCGTACACAACGCCATCCTCTGCAAAAGTTCCCTCTGCGGCCAGATACTCTTCCTCTGAGGCCACTTCCTGTCCGGGGAACACCAAATTTGAATCTGTCATGTGAATCACCTTATGTTGACGACCGCGACGTCGACCGTCTTCTTCGTCTTTGTATGGAATGAAAATGTATGAGGGATTTCGTACTTATAGATTTTATAATACTCTATAGAACGCCCGCGTTTTTCACAGTACTCCTTCACGAAGTCCAGGGTGTTGGCCATATGGATGGAATAGATGCATTCTGAGAGCTCCATGGCTTTGTCTAGGAAGGGCCTGTCTGCGTTCTTGTTCTGGCAACCGAACGGGGGGTTCATGAACACTGTATCCGCCCCCTCTTCGACATCCATGATGTCCGAATGCGAGAATGTTATATCGGCTCCGAAATCCTTTCTGTTCTCCTCCGCCACCTTCAGTGCCGATTTGGATATGTCGAACCCTAGGACCTGTCCCGCCTCCAGCATCCAAGCGCCTATGGAGAACATGCCTGTGCCGCACCCGAGATCAACAACCTTCAATCCTGTAATGTCTCCTTTCCGATACGCATCGAACAGGATGTCCGCAGCCATGACCGCAGGGGTCATGTATTGTTCCAAGGAGGCATCGGGGGTTTCGAAGTTTCTTATTTTCTGGAGAGCCATCTCCAAGTCGCGTTTCTTCATGGAAATCACTAACTGCGACCGGATTCAGATCGGTCAGGTGTACCGTTACTATGTATCGGATATGAAATAAAGATATCGAGTTGCGAAATCAGGGTTTCGGGAGCCGTGTCGTCATGAAAAGGCATTCTACTTTTTCAGACAATCCCATCTATTTGTTTTTATACGTGTTGACATTGCTTCAACCGTTGGAGAACAACTGGTTGTCAACGGTTTGTAATTGTTGCAACCAAGGCCTTGCGGAACTATGGGACAGACGTGTCCTGTCGTTCGATGGGACCAATGCCTTTTTCTCAAACAATCGGGGGATGGAAACATCCCCCTTTCTTGTGTATATATTGCACAAAACCATCGATTCTTTGTCGCATCTTTTCTTGTTATTTTTTATCTTATGAATTATATTGGCGAAACATCAGGCGTGAAAGCGTTTGGTAAACCATAGGTGAAGACAAATGGCCATTAAAAACGAGTACCTGAAGGAAGTGTACGCAGGTCTGGAGCAGCGCAACGCCGACCAGCCCGAGTTTCTTCAGGCTGTAAGAGAGGTCCTGGAGTCACTCGAGCCCGTTATTGAAGCGAGGCCGGAGCTTCAGAAGGCAGGAATCATCGAGAGGCTCGTCGAGCCCGAGAGAATCATCATGTTCCGTGTCTCATGGGTAGATGACAAGGGAAAGGTGCAGGTCAACCGCGGATACCGCATTCAGTTCAACTCCGCCATCGGACCGTACAAAGGAGGAATCAGGCTCCACCCGTCCGTCAACCTCTCAATTCTCAAGTTCCTCGGATTCGAGCAGATTTTCAAGAACAGCCTCACCACACTTCCCATCGGAGGAGGAAAGGGAGGATCGGATTTCGACCCCAAGGGCAAATCCGACAATGAGATCATGCGCTTCTGCCAGTCCTTCATGACCGAACTTGCAAAGCACATCGGACCCGACACAGACGTTCCCGCCGGAGACATCGGAGTCGGAGCAAGGGAGATCGGATTTATGTTCGGACAGTACAAGAGGCTCCAGAACGAGTTCACAGGAGTTCTCACCGGAAAGGCCATTCCCAGCGGAGGTTCACTCGCAAGGACAGAGGCAACCGGATATGGGCTTTGCTACTTCACGAACGAGATGCTCAAGGACAAGGGCAAGTCATTCGAGGGCAAGAAGGTCGTCATCTCCGGTTCCGGAAACGTTGCGACATATGCATGTCAGAAGGCCACGCAGCTCGGAGCAACCGTTATCGCTGTATCGGATTCCAATGGATATATCTACGATCCCGCAGGAATCGACTACAAGATCATGAAGCAGATCAAAGAGGTCAAGAGGGAGAGAATCAAGACATACACAGAGTATTCCAAGACAGCTCAGTACACAGAGGGCTGCAAGGGAATCTGGACTCTTCCCTGCGACATCGCACTCCCATGTGCAACCCAGAACGAACTCGATGAGGAGTCCGCCAAGATCCTTGTCAAGAACGGGGTATTTGCAGTCGCTGAGGGAGCAAACATGCCGAGCACACCCGGTGCCATCGAGACGTTCCAGAAGGCAGGAGTTCTTTTCGGACCCGCCAAGGCGGCAAACGCTGGAGGAGTAGCAACATCAGCTCTCGAGATGTCTCAGAATAGCCTCAGGATGTCATGGTCGTTCGATGAAGTGGATGAGAAGCTTCACGGAATCATGGTCAACATCTACAAGCAGGCATCAGAGGCCGCAGAGAAGTACGGAATGAAGGATAACCTCGTAGCAGGAGCCAACATCGCTGGATTCGAGAAGGTAGCCAACGCCATGCTATGGCAGGGTGTATCCTATTGAAACCTTGGGGGATCTCCCCCATTTTCTGGTTCTTTCTGATTTTCAGTGGGCCAGATGTTTCAATTTTGGAATCAAGCAATGAAGAGTATTATTCACCCCTTTCATGGGAGCAAAAAAGCATGAACAATCCCTTGCTCACTTCGTTCGCGAAGCCTCTGGCTTCAACGATTCGTCGCTTGCGCTCCTCATGAAGGATAACTTATCGATCACTGTTAGTTGAGTTGTTTTCATTACTGATTACCCACTGAAAATCAGAAAGAGGCCATTTTCTTTGTTTTGCGCTCTTTTATCAGAAGTCTTTATAAAGGACAATCCAATACTCTAGCCAGTATAGTGAGGGTCCGGTAGACACCGTTTGGTATTATCGGTTTTCTTTCTTACTATTTTCACCGTGATTTGTACAATCACTGACTATCAAACCTCAACTGTTAAATACAATGTAACGCTAATCCACTCTCAAGGATGTGCCTACAGGGTTTCAGATGTCGATTGTAGGCGGATTCAACCCTAACAAAACATTTACCGGGTCGAGGAGAAATCCGAAACCCGGGAACCCTAATTATTCATTGATCTTCTTTGGGCAGAGCCATCGATCCGTCCATCGGTCCTATTGGTTTGCCGATAAACAGATAACGTATTTTTTTGGACATTGCAGTACAGATGCACGTTGCTGACGGACACCTTTATTAGAGCGTAGCTGATACGCTGACTGCATACACTGTATGCGTTTCCTTTAATTGGGGGGCGTGAAATTGGCTAAAATCAGAAGAGCAGTAATCAGTGTTTCCGACAAGAACGGAATAGTGGATTTTGCAAAGGAGCTTTCCGCCGCAGGTGTCGACATCATCTCGACAGGCGGAACATACAAACTCCTGAAAGAGAATGGAATAAAAGTTACCGAGGTATCAGACGTAACAGGGTTCCCTGAGATGCTGGACGGTCGTGTGAAGACCCTCCACCCCAAAGTGCATGCAGGAATCCTCGCTCGCAGGGATATCCCCGATCACATGGCCGCGATCAAGGACAAAGGCATCGAACCTATCGATATGGTCGTCATCAATCTCTATCCGTTCAAGCAGACTGTCCTCAAAGAGGGTGTCGAGTTCGAGGACATCGTCGAGAACATCGATATCGGCGGACCTAGCATGATCCGTGCCGCAGCAAAGAACTATCAGTCCGTTGCAGTCGTCACAGATCCTTCGCAGTATCCAGAGATCCTCGATCAGCTCAAGACCAATGGCGAGCTCAGTCTCGAGCTTCACGAGAAGCTCATGGCCGACGCATTCGTCGCCACAGCCAACTATGATGCCATGATCGCATCCCAGATGAAGAAGAGGTTCATCGGAAACTTCCCCGAGTCGTTCCCGATCCCTCTTGAGAAAGTCCAGGATCTCAGGTATGGGGAGAACCCCAACCAGGCAGCCGCATTCTACAAGGATCCCTTCACGCCCGGACCCACAGTAGCCAAGGCGGAGATCCTTCATGGAAAGGAACTTTCATACAACAATATCCTCGACCTCGACAAGGCTCTCGACATCTGTATGGACTTCGAGAAGCCCACAGCGGTTGTCATGAAGCACACCAATCCCTGCGGACTCGCATCAGCGGACACGATCTATGAGGCATTCACCACAGCGTACAATGTGGATCCTCTTTCCGCGTTCGGATGCGTCATATGCCTCAATAGGCCCTGCACAAAGGAATGCGCTGAGTTCATCTCGCAGTATTTCGTGGAAGCCGTCATCTGTCCAGATTACGAGGATGGAGCCCTGGAAATAATGGAGGTCAAGAAAAACATCCGTCTCCTCAGGACCGGAACACCCATCGGACCTTCCGAGAGGGTCAGGGAATACAAGATGAAGAAGGTACAGGGAGGAATGCTTGTTCAGACCGATGAGGATGTGATCGTCGATCCGAAGAACCTTACAGTCATCACCAAGCGCGCTCCTACAGAGGAGGAGGTTCATTCGCTCCTGTTCGCATGGAAGCTTGCCAAGCACGTAACGTCCAATGCGGTCGTCTATGTAAGGGGCGAGCACGCGGTCGGAATCGGAGCCGGACAGATGAGCCGTGTGGATTCCGCCAAGATCGCCAGTTTCAAGGCCAACGAGCCCACAGCCGGATGCGTAATGGCATCGGATGCCTTCTTCCCGTTCAGGGACGGAGTGGATGAGGCCGCGAAGGCAGGAGTCACCGCTATCATCCAACCCGGAGGAAGCATCAGGGACCAGGAGGTCATCGATGCAGCCAACGAGCACAACATAGCGATGGTCTTCACAGGCTGCCGTGTATTCAGGCACTGATAAAACATTAAAATGGAGGGGAAGACCCCTCCTTGATTTACTTGACAAAAACAAGCGAT
>DAXB01000013.1 GCA_002506175.1 Methanomassiliicoccaceae archaeon UBA113 | reverse complement strand
CCCACAGACACCAAGCTCAAAGCCGCTGAATCAATTGCAACGGGCAATACCGCAGTCGAGATCAAGAAGGGCGCAACGCTCGAGTTCGCAGACGGAGCAAAGTTCGTATGCGTGGGAGATATCGAGGTCTACGGAACACTCATCTTCGACAATGTCAACTACGGAATCACATACGGAACCATCTATGCAGATGTCGAGCTCAAGAATGAGGCTTACATCGAGTACACCAACGTGTACGTCGCATTCGGAAAAGCGAAATCCGGAGACGAGATCAATACATACAACCCCAAGGAAGGCATCATCATCGATGAGGACCTCATCCTCCCCGCAGGAGTCACATTCTACAACGTGAACGAGGACAGTAAGAAAGAATACAATGTCATCGTCAACGCCGGAGCCACATTCACAATCGCAGGAAAGCTCTTGATCAAGAATGAGGCTTCACTCAAGGCAGCAGAGGGCAGCGCTTGGAACACCAAGACCCCCGCAGTCGCAGCTGACAAGACAGTCAAGGACTTCTCCGTCATCGTCATCGGAGAGAAGGGAATGATCGTCATCGAGACACTTGGAACCGCAGGAGTCTACACAGATCATAATATTGCCGGAGCATACTTCACCAAAGAAAAAGGAAAGGAGAGCTACATCACCAACATCGCATACGCATTCGCCGGCATCCTCGATGCGGATGATTACAAAGTGACCATCGCAAACGACAACACCATCGAGAACCTCAGCGTCAAGGGAGTACAGGACAAGCGTGCCATCGTCATCTTCTTTGCAAGTGAGGATGTCGAGACTGAGATCACCATGAAGGGATTCACCTTCGAGTACGCACAGGTCCAGGTTAACAAGGGTGTAGTCCTCAACGGAGACATCGGAACCACAACCGGAAAGGTCACCTTCAACGATGCGACAGCCGGAGACGGCACCGTGTTCAACCAGGAGTACGTCAACGATGCGATGAACCTCACCGTCACCGGAGCCTTCATATCCGAGAACGAGACAGTCGTCTCCGGACTCGTGTTCTTCAAGGCATTCACATACCAGGGCCTCGTCGCAGTCGACAAGGACCTCGACGACAGGAGGCTCACAATCGCAAGCGGAGCTACAGTCTTCGTCATCGGAAACGTCTCGGTCAGCACCGTTGCCGACGAGGATGTAGCCGGAACCGAGCTCTACGTCGCAGGAACACTCTTCGTATCCAACACCGGAGTTCTCACCGCAGAGATCGTCTCTGTCGACGGAACACTTACAGTCGACAAGCTCGACAACAAGTACGGACAGATCAAATACCAGTACATCATTGTCGGTGGATCCACCAACAGCTTCGATGTCCTCGACATCACCATCAGCACAAACGGAGCAGCACTCGTCAGCGGAGAAGGAAAGTTCAACGGACTCGACAACTCCGCAGCGTTCGTCATCGCCGGATCGTCTGTCACAGCAGACGTCCTCAAGGACTGGATGGACGATGCAGCCAGCACCGAGTTCTACCTCGACAAGGCACTCTGGATGACCGCATACGTCGGATCCGGTGCCGGAGTCAACATCGTATCATACGATGCCGTCAGCGAGAAGTCTGTCGACAACATCGTTCCTGCACTCCCGAACATGAAGTTCAACGGATGGCAGACCTACAACGAGAAGACCAAGACCTACACAGACATCAAGGCCACCGCACAGCTGACAGCTATCACTGTCGGAATGGACGGATACACAAAGGTCTACGCAGACGTCACAAAGGACATCTACAGGATCTACGTCCTCGCATGCGAGGGAATCGACGATGTCTACATGGACGGAAAGATCATGACCTACAACGGCATGTACTTCTACGCAGAGGTCGCAGCTGGATCCCACACCCTCGACTACACCAAGTCTAACGGATACTCCGGTAACGCTTACATCTCCGTCATCGACGGCGACAAGACCACCGGAACCGCACTCTCCTTCACCGTCAACGACGACAACTACAAGGATGACGCAAAGTACATCTCGCTCACCGGAGTACAGAAGTCCGGAACAGATGTCGACCCCGAGACCCACCCCGAGAAATCGACTGGCCTCACAGTCACCGAGATCCTCCTGATCGTCGTCGTCATCATCATGGCCATCATGGCTGTCGTCCTCATCCTCAGGCTCAACAGAAGCTGATCCTGAAACGATGAATCGAAAAAAGATGAAGAACGTGAACCAGTAACCAAAAACACAAACAGGGGCTTCGGCCCCTTTATCTTCGTTTTTTCAATACTAGATTTACACATTAAAACACAAAACGAGTGATTTTGGAACAATCTGGTCCGTTGCAATCCCGGATGTTCGGAAATCAATTATTTATCCCACATACTCCATAATTGTGAAGGGGTGCACGATGGACGAAGTAGTATTGCTGACGGCTCTGGCTTTATTCACGCTATTGGCAGGTCTATGTTCCATCGTCTTCAACAAGATCAAGCTCCCTCCGCTTATCGGATACCTCATGGCCGGGATAATCATCGTCAACTTCTGGCATGTCTCCGCGGAGGGTCAATCCGTCATAAGCATCCTGTCCGACATGGGTCTGATCATGCTGATGTTCTGCATCGGTATGGAGATCAATCTCAAGAAGATCCGCAAGCAGGGATTGTTTGCCATAGAGGTCGCATTGGTTCAGTTGCCTCTGATGGTCCTAGGCGGAATGATCGCCGGTTCTATGCTCGGGTTCAATTCCGTCCAGAGCTTGTGTCTTGGTGCCATCATATCAGGTTCGTCCACCGCCGTCGTCATGGCCGTTCTGAAATCCCAGAACAGGCTGGACAGGGAGCATATAGACACCCTCGTACTCATCACAATCATGGAGGACATCGGGCAGGTCATCATACTGTCGATGATCACACCCATCCTCGCTGGAACCGAGCTGGACACTGGTGCCCTCATAGCGATGATCATCAGCATCGTCGTGTTCATGGCCGTCAGCATCCTGATCGGCCTGAAGCTCATGCCCCGTCTCATCAACTGGATCTCCGACAACGTCACATCCGAGGTCGTCGTCATATGCGCCGTGGGCCTCGCATTCGGAATGGCACTCCTCGCCAGCCACGTCCATTTATCCGTCGCCATCGGAGCGTTCCTCATGGGAATGATGATCGCCGGCAGCAGGAAGAGCAAGGAGATCAACCATGACATAGAACCGATGAAGAACATCTTCATGGCCATGTTCTTCATCTCGGTGGGGATGAAGATCTCATTAGACACATTGGTCAGCAACGTAGGTCTCATCCTGATCATATTCATACTGTTCGTCGCCCTCAAGACGGCCACAGTGTTCCTGGGATACTGGATAGGTAACGAGAACGCCCGTTTGGGATTCATATCCGCCGTGAGCCTGGCGGCAATGGGAGAGTTCGCCTTCATCATCGCCAAGGAGGCGCTCGATTATTCCGTCATAGACGCCAACTTCTACACCAGCGTCGTCGGAGCTGCATTGGTATCTATGATAGCGCTCCCGTTCCTCACCAAGTACTCCACATCTCTGTGGGACAAGGGCGCGGAGAAGTGTCCCGAGAGGCTCATGTCCTCCTTCAGGGGGATAAACAGGCGCAGGGACGCCGTTTACGGATGGCTCTCCGAGACGACAAAGAAGTCCAGGAAGGACTTCTCCGCAAGGATGGCCAGGTCGTACTTCCAGTTCATAATCATCCTCTTGATCGAGGTTACGTTTTACATGGTCACGTCCCCGGTCGTGGAATGGCTGGTGGCGCAGTTCGGATCCCAGCCTGTGGTATGGAACGCGCTCATGCTGCTGATCAATTTCATACTGATCTTCCTGCCCACTTACAAGCTCATCGGGAACATCAAGTTCGTCGACCGTGCCATCATCGATTCCAAATGGAAGAGGAGGGAGAGGGGCATGGACGTCCTGAACGACAGGTTCCTCAGGACTAGCACCCTGATCCTCGCCGTGTTCATAGACATCATCATCCTGATGATCGTGCCGAACAACCTCGGCGTGTGGGAGCACATCGCCGTGTTCGCCGTCGCATTGGTCATCCTCCTGATATGGAACAGGAGGAGGCTGAAGAAGGAAGAGGAGGTATCCAGGTACGTCGAGGATGATGATTTCGGCACTGCGGACATGGAGGAGTTCATGAAGCTCGTCGCCGAGAGGTATGTACCGAATGAGTCCGCAGATGCGGATGCCGAGGTTGCTGTCAAGAAGGAAGAGGGTGCGCCTCTTCAATGAGAAGGATGCGGGGCATGCCCCGCCTAATTGTTTTTATCAGTCCCTTATGCAGAGGCTTCTCCACATGTCCTCGGATGCATCCAGGACCTTCTCCGCGTCGAGTGTCACAACCTTCTTGTCCTCGACCACGAGGTCTCCCTGGCAGAACACGGTCTTGACGTTCAGGCTGTTTCCTGAGTAGACGATGTTCGCTATGATGTTCTCTGGGACAAGAGGTCTCAGGTTGGGTGATTTTCCGTCGAGGATGACTATGTCGGCGTACTTGCCGACCTCTATGGAACCTATCATGTCCTGCATGCCTACTGCCTTCGCTCCGTTGACGGTGGCGAAGTCGAGGAGCTCCTGTGCGCTGCATACGACGGGATCCCACCTGCTGGATTTCTGGAGGAGCCCTAGCGTCTTCATCTCGGCGAACATATCCAAGGTGTTGTTGGTGGTGTTGCCGTCTGTACCGATGGACACGTTGACGCCGCTCTGGATGAACTCCGGTACGGGTGCCACCCCTCCTGTGGCCAGTTTCATGTTGGATACGGGGCACGAGGATATCGACATTCCAGCCTGACCCATGAGATCGACCTCCTTCCTGGTGAGCCATGCGGAGTGAGCAGCGACCCCTCTGGAGCTAAGCGCACCGATGTGAGACAGCCACTCTGCCGGCCTCATGCCGGTCTTCTTCTTGTGGTCGCTGACCTCCCCTCTCGTCTCCGAGAGGTGGAAGTTCATGGGAGCGGATACCTCGTCGGAGAATTGCTTCGCACCGACGCAGGTGTCCTCGTTGCATACATACACTCCCTGGAGTCCGACACCGGGTACGATCTTCCTCTCGTTCTTGAAGTTCTGGTGGAAGTTCCTGCAGTTGTTCAGAGGGTTGCCGTTCTGGGTGGTGAACTCCTGGTCCAGCACGCACCAGCAGAGCACTCCTCTGATGCCTGCCTGCTGCGTGGCCTTGGCGATGACGTCCTCTGAATAATACAGATCCATGAATGTGGTGGTTCCTCCGAGCATCATCTCCATGCAGCCGAGCTTGGTCCCGATGTCCAGATCCTTGTCTGTTCTGTCGGAGTCGATCTTGAATACCTTGTCGAGGAAGTCCCCGAATGTGAGGTCGTCGACGACGCCCTTCATGACGGACATGGCCACATGCGTGTGGGTGTTGATCATCCCCGGCATGACGATATCGCCGGTCGCATCGATCTCCCTGTCGGCCGTCCCGTTGTAGGAGGGTCCGACGGACACGATCTTCTCGCCGTCTATGACCACGTCCCCGCGGACGATCCTCCTGGATGCGTCCTGGGTGACTATCCAGGCGTTGCGGATTGCTGTTATCATGCTATGACGGATTGAAGACGTTTTTAATAACGTTGCGATGGGTCCGGTGGCGTCAGTTGCGGAGACATCCTATCGGTGTCATGAGGATGATAGTTTGGGCCCTTTTTTGTTATTAAAGTCCATGGGAAGCCAGCATCATTCAACTTTGCCATTTGACAATGTTTTACTTTGCCATTTGACAATGTTTTACTTTGCCATTTGACAATAATTGGGCATTATGCTAGACGGTAATCTGTATGTGAAGAATGGGGAATCGGAAATCCGTTCGATAGGACGGTCGGGGGCAACCCGACCGTATGATGTTTCAGAAGAGTTTGTCCTTCAGACCTTTGGCCTTCTTGAAAAGAGGCGCGATCCCAGGTTCGATTATCCTGCGTCCGTGTCCTATAACATAGGCCATGTACAGTTTCTTATCTATGTGCGGGACATGCTTCTTCGCAAGCCCCCCATCGATTTTGGATGCCATCATGATCACGTTGGAGTGGAATCCGATGACCCCCCTCCCGAATCCTTCGGTTTTCATCCTGTTGGATGCCATGAACGCCTTCTCCGGAGAATCGGCGAAGATCAGGAGGACCTGCGAACCGTTCCAGAGCGCGGGATTGGGTCCAAGCTTGTTGCTGTCCCTCCATTCCGCCATCTCCCTGACGATGTCTGTGTCGGCCTCCTTCTCCTTCACGGCCTCCCAGACGTCGTCCATGAATTTGTTCAGAGCCTTGCCTTCTAGGATGTGTGTCTCGCAGAGGTCCCCCATGGAGCTGCTGTGCTCCATCTTGTCCCTTATGGCCGTGAGGTCCTCCTCGGATACGGGGCGGGCATCCATGAAACCTTCCTGTCTGGCTTTGCCCAAAATATCATTGTCCTTAGGGTCTGCGAACGATATCGCCTGCTTGGGGCATGTGGCGATGCAGTGTCCGCATTTGAGGCAGCCGTGGAGCGTCTCCGTGACCTTCTTGTCCTTCACGGCAAGGTGGTCTTTCATGCAGATCTTGACGCACTTGCCGCATCCGATGCATTTGTCCGTATCGATCCTGAGGTTTGACATGAGGTATGTTTCATCCTTGCGGTTTATAACGGTGTCGATGGATGTTTCTGATGGTCTTCGGTTTTTTTCAGGGGCAGTATCGGGCGGCTGATGATGCCGATATTCCGTCAATTCGAACTATCTCTGTCCGATTTGTATCGGTTCAGAATATTCCAACATCTCGAATAGGTATCAAATACGGATTGTCTTGTGAAAGTAGCAGAGCCCACAAGGCGGGGAAACTGCTGGCCGACGGTGCATATGATTCGAAGGCCGAGTGGAACAGGTACTCCGGAATGGGTATCGAGGTAGTCTTTAACGTCAGGAGCGGCCAGCTGGGGGAGTACGACGGGAGCCGCAATAAGGGGAAATCCAACGGATGTGCCGAGAGAGGCAATCAGATCAAGAAGATCAAGAGCATCGGAAAGGACAGATGGAAGCTGGAGGTCGGATACGGGCGCAGATGGAAGGCCGAGTGCACCTTCTCCGATCTGAAACGCCTTTTCGGCGACATCCTAAGGGCAAGGAAGCGTGAAAGCTGCATCCCGGAGACCGTCTGGAAGGCTAATGTGCTGAACATCTACAAGGCTTGCAGACGTCAAGCAATCGGAGCGTGATAATTACCGAACACGGTTTGCCAAGAGTCACTCTTATAAATTTATACTTGGATGTCAACGTGAAAAGCGGGTTTCGGAGAAGTTTCGTTTCTTTCCGGGACACGGGAGATGATATCATGGGAATCAAGAGAAGGATGCTGCTGACCGCAGCATTGGTTATAATGGCGGGATTCGCGGTTGTCTTCATGGATGCATCGGATGATGCGGATGCGGAGATCGAGATGGGAGATTGTGGACTGAATGCCAAATACACTTTCAATCAATCGGACAGGTCTCTCACGATCGAGGGAACAGGTTCGATGAGGAATTATATTAACCCTGAAAAAGTGCCGTGGTTCAGTTACAGGTCACAGATTTCTTCAGTGACCATTGGAAGCGGGATAACATCCATCGGCGAAAATGCGTTCCGCGGATGCACCTCCCTTGAATCCGTAACCATACCCTCGGGCGTCACATCCATCGTCTATTCTGCGTTCTACGGATGCACCTCCCTTGGATCCGTAACCATACCCTCGAGTGTCAAACACATCGGCGATAATGCGTTCGACGGATGCACCTCCCTTGAATCCGT
>DAXB01000042.1 GCA_002506175.1 Methanomassiliicoccaceae archaeon UBA113 | reverse complement strand
ATATGAGTGGGCCCCCCCGGATTTGAACCGGAGTCAGTGGCTCCCGAAGCCACAAGGATACCAAGCTACCCCAAGGGCCCACAAAGTAGGAGAATTAATCCTTGGATATAATCTTAGTGGGATGCTGTTATGCCAATGGCTTCCTCGGCCGTCTTGAGACAGGCCATCAGATCGTCCGCGGTGTTCCTCATGGTGCCCGCATTGGATGCTTCAATACTGAATGTGATGACGTTTCCGGAAATCACAGACTTCACATAACCCCCGTTGTCCGGATCCAATGCCTTCATGACGGCTTCGGCAGTCTTAGAATCGGGATAATCCACGACCAGCTCCAATGATAGCATGACCCGAGGAAACCCTCAGGCGATAATAAAAGTTGCCGGGGAATGTCCCCGGCTAAATTGTTTCCGCGTTAACAGGCGAAGTACCCATGCGTCTTCAGCATCCGCTTCTTGACCAGGTGTGCACCGAAGAAGTACACGCACGCGATGATTGGCATCCAGATCATGAATGTTCCGACCACCGAGAAGAATCCGCTCTGGAAGATCTCCATCGGGAAGTCCGAGATTCCTGCCCAGAGAGGTCCGGTGAACGGAAGTACCGTTCCGACGATCAGAGCGAGTATCGTAGTGACCACGATGATCCTTGAGGACCATGCCTGGAAGAACGGCAGCTTGTTGGTACGCACTATGTGGATCGCCCATACCTGCATCCAATACTGCTCGATGCACCAGATAGCCTGGAACCATGCCTCCGCGTTGGTTCCGGAGAGATTCTCCCTTGCAAGGATCATCTCCCCGATATTGTTGTATTGGGATGCGAACTCAGGCATCAGCCCGTCCGCATTGAGGAGCATGGTGGCGTTCATAGATCCGAACACGACGAAGATCATGAAGATCCAGGTCATGATATCTGTCAGCGGGCACATCGGTCCGTAGTGGAACATGACCTGCTTCAGGTTGATTGTGTCCCATTTCCTTGGTTCCCTGACGAACTGGTCTTCTACATTATCCCACGGGATGAACATGCATGCGAAGTCGTTGACCAGGTTGAAGATCAGGATCATCAGCGCACCCATCGGTTCGAAGTTGAACAGGATGGTAGCGAGAATCAGCGAGAACATGTATCCGAAGTTGATCGATCCGATCATCTTCACATACTTGATGGTGTTCACATAGACCTTCCTTCCCTCGATCGCTCCGTCCTTGAGGATTCCGAGGTCCTTCTCGAGGAGGATCATGTTGGCGGTCTCCTTCGCGATATCGGTAGCGGTGTCGACGGAAATGCTGACATCAGCGTTCTTCATGGCGAGGACATCGTTGATTCCGTCACCCATCAGTCCGACGCAGTGGCCGTTTGCACGAAGCGCCAGCACGATACGGGATTTGTTGTCAGGCGTAAGCCTTACGAACACATCGGTGACCTCCACGGCCTTCTGCAGCTCCTCATCGGAGAGTTCGTCGACCATGGGTCCGGTCATAATGTGCTTTCCGTCGAGCTCGTCGACGTTGGAGATGTCCATCTCCTTGATTCCGCATTTGACTCCGATTTCGTTGCAGACATAATTCGTAACGAACTCGTTATCCCCTGTGAGGACCTTGACTTTGATTCCGTATTCGTTCAGATCGCTGATAGCCTTCTTCGCGGACCTCTTCACGGGATCTGTGAACACGACGAAACCTGCGAATATGAGGTTGCACTCGTCCGCCGGGGTGAACTCGGTCTGGCCGGGTACGACGTTCTTGTAAGCCACACCCAGGACGCGCATTCCCTTGCGGCTGTACCACTCGACGAGTCCCATGACCTTGCTGACCACATCCTCGTTCAAGTCTCCGATGTCGCCCTTCTCGTCGATGTACCTGTCGGCGATTGCGAGTATCTCGGGCGTAGCTCCTTTGGTGACCAGGATGTTCGTTTCCGGACTGAATTTGACGACGGTCGTGGTCCTTCTCCTCACGAAGTCGAAGGGGACGTCGCCGACAAACTCCATGTCGTCGATCTCCTCGGATATCCTGTTATCAACCGCATACTCCTGGATTGCCCAGTCGATCTGGTTGGTTGCGGATGTCAGCTTCATGGAGTTGATGCATGTGAGCTTCTGAACGAACTCGCTCGGGTTGCCGTACATGTCGCTGCAGGACTCGACCGAGATCCTGTTCTCGGTAAGGGTTCCGGTCTTGTCGGAACACAGGACATCCATTGCTCCAAAATTCTGGATGGAGTTGACATCCTTCACGATTACCTTCTTCTTCGACATGTCGATGGCACCTTTCGCGAGGTTGGTCGACACTATAGTGGCCAGCATCTCCGGCATCAATCCGATCGCCAATGTGATGGCGAAGATTATTGCCTCCATGACATCCTCGAAGAGGAAGCATCCGTTGTTGAGGTAGGCCTTGATGAGCATTATTATGAAGACAGGGGGCACCATGTAGAACATGAGCTTCAGGAGGACCATCACGATGGCCTTGCTTCCCTTGTCGTATGTTGTCTTAGTTTTCTTGGCGGACAGTTTCTCGGCCATTGAACCGATGACTGTGTCGTCACCCACGGCGATTACGATAGCTTCAGCCGAGCCCTCCATGACGCTGGTACCCATGAATGCAAGATTGTTGCACTCGAGAATGTTACCCTCGCACTGTACAGGCTCCGAGTACTTGGTGGCAGCCTCAGACTCTCCCGTAAGGGCGGACTGGTCTACCTTCAAGTGATGAGATTTTATTATCCTGACATCGGCGGGGATGACATCTCCCGTATCGAGGATCAGGATATCTCCCACGACGAGGTCGCAGGAGTCGACTTCGATCTCCACATTCTCACGGCGGACCGTGATGATGGTGGTAACCATGTTGACAAGCTTGGACGCCGCTTTGCTGCTGCGCGTCTCCTGGATGAAAGTCATGGTTCCACTGACCAGGATAAGCGTGGTCAGGATGATGAAATAGATAATATCTGGATCAAGGATCATCCAAAGGACGTCGATGATTGCTAAAGTGATTATAAACACGTTTACAAATGCGTGATACAGTCTCTTCAGGATTACATGAGTGTTGTGATCAGACACTATGTTCTCACCGTACTGGATACGGGAGGTTGTCAGTTCCTCATTGTAGTGACCCTCAGGCCTGCTACCGTATTGTTCTATGACGCTTTCCACATCTGTAGATGCGGCAAGCTTCATTCTTTGTTCCGGAGTAAACGAACCCATTACCACGAAAGAGTCCATTTGATTTCTATTCTTAAAACTGTCCCTATAAAAACCCCTTCGATTGTCCCTAGGGGGGCTAGGGTGTCTCTGACGGGACATATGCATAACCCTAGGGACAAACAAAGGATAATGGGGAGGCATCTAATCAGGAACCGGACGGGAACTTTCACTCGGAAAGACCGTCGGAATCGTGGGCCTGCATCTCGAACATCTCGATTATCTCTCCGACGGTCGTGCACTGCTCCGGGGACTTGTCATCCCTGACACGGCCGGTGAATCTGGGGAACCTTATGCCGAGACCCGATCCTTCCTTGAGGACATCCCTTGCGGCCGTGTGTATCGGGCTGAGCGTTATCTCGGCTGCGACGACCTCCAATACGACAGATGGCTGGAACCATACATCCGGAACCATCTCGGCCTCCACTGTTTTGGGCTTCTTATCTGACAGCCCGGAGTTCAGCATCTCAGGCATGGAATCCAGAAAGGCATCGTCGAAACCCGTACCCAACTTGCAGACGGTCTCGAACTTCCCGGAATCGGAATTGAATGCCGCCATCAGCAACGCACCGTACTTCCCGGCCCTCTTCCCCATCCCGTAGAATGCTCCGACCACCGCGAGATCGAAAGAATCCGTAAGGGCCTGCTGGTAATCCTTCTTGTACTTGATCCAGAGGAATCCTCTGGAACCGGCTCTGTAGATAGAATCCTGGGACGTGGACTTAGCCATTATACCCTCGCACCTCGCCGCGATGGCGTTTGCGAAGAACTCCTCGCCCTCCTCCGAGCTGTTCACGAGCCTCATCGTAGTCATCTGGACCTTGTCCCCTATGTCGAAAGTGGACTCAAGCTCCGACCTGCGCTCCAGGTACGGCCTGTTTGTCATATCCTCTCCGTCACGGTAGAGGATATCGAACATGAATATGCGGACGCTGATCTCCTTGACGGCCTCGTCCATACCGTGCTTCTTCCTCCTGTGGGTGACGGCCTGGAACGGCAGCATGAACCCTGTCTCCGGGTCCACCGCGACGCACTCTCCCTCGATGATGACCTCTCCGGCCTTGCATCTGGCCCTCAGAGCCTCGGCTATATCTGGGAAATTGGTTGTCAAGTCCTCCCATCTCCTGGAGTAGAGCTTCACGGAATCCTTCCCTACGTGGGCCTGCACCCTGATTCCGTCGTACTTGTACTCCATTGCGCAGCTCCCGCCCATCTTGGCGACTACCTCGGCCACCGACGGCAGACGCTCCGCGAGCATTACCTTGATGGGGTTCTCTATGGAGACGCCGATCTTGTTGATGGCCTCCATACCTCCCTCTGCGATAGTCTCCGCGACGTAACCGATGTCGCATGTGACGTTGAATGCCCTCTCTATGACGGGCCTGTCCTCCTTGGTGGCGAACGCCAGGGCCAAGGCATCGAGTATGGTCATATCCCCCGCTCCGACCCTCATCCTTCCGGTGACGATCCTGCACAGATAACGCGCTTCTATCGGTCCGGAATCGTGGAGCATGTTGGCAAGAAGCTTCATCTTCTTGTCCTGGGAATCCTTTCCTTCGGCATCCTGGATGGCCGTCAGTCCCTTGAAGACCCTGTCCACGGTGAGTTCCTCGGCGAAAAGCGTCATCTGCTTCTTCTTGGAGATGAGCTTCTCAGCGACCTCCCCGGGATCCCCGGTCTTGATCCAAAGCTCCTCGGCCTTGGATTCCGGTGCACCAGATGTGAACGAGATGGCTTTGAGAACGAGCTTGTCGGCCATCCCCAGCTCCTTCGCGATGAAATCGGGATGGAGCTTCCCCTGCGAGAGATAGATTATGTTCCTGAGCTCGGACCTATCGACTCCACGTATGAAATCGGCCAGGATGTCAGTCATCTCGAGACGGCTGCCGGTGGCCTCTAGCCTGTCGAAAGTGTCCGCTAACTCGGAATAGAGCATAACAGTCGTGAGTGCGAGTGCGTATAATAATAATTCTCAGAAGCCCTCGAGCCTGCGCTGGGTTCCCGCGGAGAAGGTCCCGCGGCCCATGGAGAGCTCATAATTGAGCTTCTCGATGTTCGCCTTCATGGCCTCCTCCTTCCTCTCGCTGGTCTTCTCGGCGATCTCGTCCATTGTGTTCTTCGTGACCAACAGGTAGACGTCGCCGTCGTTCTTCCTGCCGGTACGTCCGCGCCTCTGAATCGTACGTATCTCGGAGGCTATCGGCTCGTAGAAGATGACGGCATCCGTGCTTGAGATGTCCAGCCCCTCCTCCCCGACAGAGGTCGACACTATGACGTTGACCTCTCCGCTGCGGAGCCTCCCCAGGATCTCCACCTGCTCCTTCTGCGACAGCCCGTTGCCAGCCTGACCGACCAGCTTGCCCACCTTCGCGAACGGAATGGTAGAAAGCTTACTGACAAGCAGATCGCATGTCTCCCTGTAGTGAGCGAACACCATTATCTTCGACTCCGGCCTCCCTTGGAGGATCTGACTGACCAGAGACATCACCCTGGAAACCTTGGGGTGCTCCACGTTGGACCTCTCGGCAATCTTCTTCACCTCGAGGAACTCCTCGCGGTTCACGACATCCCTCGCGCTGCGTCCGCCCTTCTCCTGCTTGGCCTCCGCTTCCAGCCTCTCTATGCAGGCTCTGAGCGATGTCATGCCCTGAGTCTCGGCAAGCTCCTTCGCATGATAGACCTTCATGCACATCGCCTCCAATGCCAGCCCCTTGTAGACTATCGCGGTCTTCTCACCGCTGGCCAGCCTCATCTGCAATGTGTTCTGGATCGTTATCAGATGGGTCTTGGATGCCGGCCAGCTGGGATTCATCACGCCCAGGCTTATCATCTCACCCACGTAATGATCCATCTGCTTCGACAGGAGGGCCGTGATATCCGCCAGATCCTGCGGGAGGTTGACATCGATCCTGTTGACCTGCGTCTCATGCATGTACGGGGAGACGTCCGGGTCGGTCTCGGTCCTCGCATCCACCCTCCTGAGGTCCAGGTTCATGCAGACCTCCTTGATCCTGTTCATATTGGCACCGGGCGAAGCAGTCATGCCGATGGAACGCATCTCCCTGTGGCAGTGCTGAGCGACTCTGACATATGCATAATCGCCGACAGCCCTGTGGGCCTCGTCGTATATGACCAATGAGAAATCGTCCAGGTCGTACCTGCCCTCGTCCAGATCGTTGGCTATCGTCTGGGGGGTGGCTATCACGACCTCGCTCTCCGCGACCTGCTTCGTCCTCTTCTCCGGAGTGATGTTTCCGTTCAGGACACAGACCTTCGGCTCGGCCAGAAGGTTGGTGAACGTCTCTATGTGCTGTTCAAGCAACGGTTTGGTGGGGGCCATTATCAGTATCTTCCCCTTGGGGAGATATTCGGCCGCGACCTGCAGCGCGACTATCGTCTTTCCGAGTCCCGTAGGTAGAATGACCAGCGAGTTGGAGCCGATGCATCCCTTGGCCATGGAGACCTGGTAGCTGCGCGCCTCCACCGTGTCAGGGACGATGCGTGGATGGTCGATGTAATTCATGGTTCAGACCGTTTCGATGAAAAGTTTGGGGTTTGGATGGGCCCGAAGGCCCGTGAATTGTTTAGTGGCATCCGCCGCCGCATGAAGAGCAGCCGTCGAAGTTGGGGTTGCGGATCGTGAGGCCGGTTCCGAAGTTGGGGTCGTCGACGAACTCGATGACACATGCATCGAGTTCCTTCTTGGTCTCCTCATCGTAGTACATGTTGAATCCCTTGGCGGTGTTATCGATGATATCGCCGTCGGCCTCCTTCTGCTGGAAGGACATTCCGAACTGGGGTCCCGAACATGCGAATCCGGAGATGTAGATCTTGATTCCGTATCCGGTCTTCTGGTTCTTCTCGAGGAGGTCGGTGATGAACTTCTCTGCCTCAGGTGTGATTGTTACCATATCTATCAATCCTTGATTTCAATAAACTCTTATTAAAGATGTCGCTCGGCTGTCCCTTCAGTAAGGTATGTCGAATGCATCCGCATATGCCCTCAGCGCATATGACTGCGAACGGGTCATAGACATGTAGGAGCCTATCATTATGCTCTCGATTATCTCGTCCTTGGTGGCCCCGGCCTCTTTTGCATGCTTGATCTGGACCCTGAGGCAATGCTCTCCTCCTACGGCCGCCGCCGCGGAGATCGCGCAGAGGAACCTGTTCTTCCTCTCGATGGCGCCATCCTCCCTATCCAGGATGGCCTGGCTGAACTCCGCCGATGGGACGAATATGTCCGGGCGCCCGCTCATGACCTTGTTCACTACCGGGACGAATCCGTACTTGCCCTCGATTGCTTTCATTATCTTATCCGTAGCTTCGCGCTGCTTGGGATCTTCCTGCATGGGATACACATCCGCTTATCGGGTTAATACGGTTTCTGAATGTCGTCTACATGTAGAGTCTGTCTTTAATTAACGGAAACCGAAGTGATGCATTCCGCAGTTTAAACTGCAGGATAAGCAGATGGACGAATCAAAGCTTCAGAAGATATTGGCAGCCGTTGGAAGAAAGTACGGATAGGATGTGACATCCAGCGATTTCGTGGAACTGAGGGACTTCAAAGTCCTTTGGGAATGCGTGAACGGAAGGATGAGATGCCATTTCAGCGACTACCTCAGGGATGCTCCGGCAAAGGTCGTCGAATCGGTGGCGGACGTGATGTTCATGAGGATGAAGGGCGAGGATGCGTTCTATTCGAAGGATGTCCAGGACTACGTGACCTCCGATTCGTTCCTCAGGAAGAACCAATTCACATACATCGACAGGTTCGAAGACATCAGTTCCGGGCCGGAGGGAGAATGCTTCGACCTAGAAGACTCGTACCGCAGGCTCATCGCCATGAACCTCGTGGACTTCGATCCGGACATCTGCATCCGCTGGATTCCGTGGGACGGCGGGACATACGTCGGGCACAGCAGCACACTGATGAAGACAGTCGCGTTGAAGGACGTCTTCGATTCCGATGAGCACTCCAGGGAACTGCTGGATTACTGCCTCTACTCCCAGCTCGTGCATATCAGGCTAGGGTTCAACGTATCGAAACCGGAACGCATAAGCTAGATGGACGAGGAACTATCCAGATATCCATATAGAAAGGAAGCTGAAGAGGAACTGGAAGAATTGGGACTGAAGGTGGCGGATTTGTCCCCCGAGCGTTAACACACTCTTTCACAGTGACGACGATGACGCCGATCTCGGAGCACTGACTTACGCCGGGGGTATGTGTCGGACTCCACGTTGACCCCCGGTCATCGCTGTGACGACACGTCACCAACTCCCGCGGGAGCCCAACAAAGTTGGGATGGAGCCACTGTTCGCCGCCTCGTGCACATGGCGTTCATCTGTCGCGCCCTTCCGCCGATTCGGCAATGGAAGGAAAGGATGTACCGTATTTAAACCAACTACAGTCCGAACGCCATCGGGAGGGCTCGGGATAAACGAATAATGTGTACTTTAATTCCGACGAATGCCGAATGATAGACGGTATAACTGGTAAAACTCACAGAAAATAATAGACATCTGACGTATTTTGCTATATTTCGTAGTAATATATCGTAATTAATACTGATTTCGTAAAAATATCAACGATATTGACAATAATCTGATTTCACATTACAAACCATTATATTAGAAATACAGGATTGTAGGGCCATGAATGGATTACTGACGCCCAACTCCGTCGCAATCATTGGAGCATCCAATGACGAGACCAAGCTAGGTGGAATGCTTGTCAAGAACATGATAAACGCTGGATTCCCCGGTCACCTGTACCCGATCAACCCCAAAGGCGGGGAGATCCAGGGACTCAAGGCATACACATCGATCACCGAGGTTCCCGAGCCCGTGGACCTCGCGGTCATCTCGATCAAGGCCGCTCTCGTCCCCGACGAGATGGCCAACCTCAAGAAGAACGGATGCCACGCAGCCACTATTCTGACAGCAGGATTCAAAGAGGACAGTCCCGAGGGAAAGGAACTCGAGAAAAAGCTGGTCCTTGCCGCCAAAGATGCGGGAGTCAGAATCTTCGGACCCAACTGTTTCGGAAACATGAACCCCTGGGCAGGAGTCAACGCCACATTCGCGCACCTCCTTCCCCGCAAGGGACACATCTCCATATTCTCGCAGTCTGGAGCCGTCGGTTCATCCATTATAGACTGGGCATTCTTCAACAAAATCGGAATCGCCAACTTCGTCACATTCGGAAACAAGTGCGACCTCGACGAGGCCGACATCATCCCCGAGATCTCCGAGGACCCCAACACCAAGGTAATCGGAATGTACGCCGAGGGAATCTCCAACGGACACAGGTTCGTCGAGGCCATCGAGAACATGCCCATCGACAAGCCCATCGTCATCTACAAGTCCGGAAGGACCCAGGCAGGAGCCGCAGCAGCTTCATCACACACCGGATCCCTCGCAGGAGCGGATGCAGTCAACAACGTCATCTTCAAGAAGCTCAACGTCTACAGAGCAAACAGCCTGGACGACATGTTCGATGTCCTCAACGTGTTCAGCGGATGCGAACCGATGAAGAAGAGCGGGCTCGGAATCATCACCAACGCGGGAGGACTCGGAGTCATGTCCGCGGATGCGGCATTCGACGCGAAGAACGTCCACGCAGTCAAGTTCTCAGACGAGACCATCGCCGAGATCAGGCGCAGGGTCCCCACCGTCGCAGGAGTCACGAACCCCATCGACATCCGCGGAGACGCCAAACCCGAGTACTTCAAGGAGGTCATCGACGTCCTGTCCCACGACCCCGAGGTAGGGGCGCTCGTCATCATGGGATCGCCTCTCGACACTGCAGACCTCGAGGCTGTCGCACAGTCCATCGTCGAGATCAAGGACCAGATCCCCGTTCCGTTCGTCGTCTGCTTCGCAGGAGGTCACAAGTGCGACAAGGCCAACTCGTACCTCAAGGAAGCGGGAATCCCCACATACCCCACACCCGACAGAGCGATCCATGCCCTGGACATCCTCAGGACCTACACCCTCAACAAGGAGAAGACCCACACCCCGATGGCATACCCCAAGCCCAGCGGAGGAGGAAGGGAGGCCGCGAAGAAGATCATCGACAATGCCAAGGCTGAGGGAAGGGACTCCCTTTCCGAATCCGAAGGTAAGGAGATTTTCAAGGCATACGGCGTACCCACACCCGGAGAGGCGACAGTCAACTCCGCGGAAGATGCAGCCAAGGAATGCGACAGGATCGGATATCCCGTCGTCATGAAGATCGTGTCCCCCGACATCAAGCACAAGACCGATGTCGGAGGAGTCGTCGTAGGTGTCAAGGATGCCGAGGCGGCTAAAGCGGCATACACCAAGATCATGGACTCATGCACCAAGAACGTCCCAGACGCGAACATCATGGGAGTGTCAATCCAGCAGATGGTCTCCGGACAGGAGGTCATCCTCTCCATGATCCGCGATGCGCAGTTCGGACCCGTCGTGTCCTTCGGACTCGGAGGAATCTACGTCGAGATCCTCAGGGAGATCTCCCAGGCACACGTCCCCATGACGGAGGAGCAGCTCGATGAGATGATCACATCCACCAAGGCGTACAAGCTCATGTCGGGAGCAAGAGGACTCGCCAAATCCGATATCCCCGCCATGAAGGATGCCATCAAGAGGATCGCCCTCATCGCGATCGAGAACCCTGAGATCCACGAGCTCGAGATTAATCCCGTCATCGTCCAGGTCGAGGGCAAGGGCGCCTACGCGGTAGATGCTCTGGTCACACTCGTCAAAGAGTGATGAAAACCATGAGGGGGACCTCCCCCTCCATTTTTCCTTTATTACCATAAGAACTAATTTTATAGGGCAACCCGATTGGCAGTCCGATGACATCCGAGCTTATTTTCGTCGGACTCGGCCTTAGCGGCACGGACGGTATGACCGTCAAGGCACTGAACGCACTGAAAGAATGCGACAAGATCTATGCTGAATTCTACACCTCGTTCCTCATCGGCACAAGCGTCGATGACCTCGAGGCCGCTATCGGGAAAAAGATCAAGGTTCTCTACAGGGCGCAGGTCGAGGAATGCGACGACATCATAAAGGATGCCATGAACATGAGGGTCGGTTTCATAACCGCGGGGGACACCATGTCCGCGACCACACATGTGGATCTCAGGATCCAGGCAGCGGAAGCAGGAATCCCCGTGAGGCTGTTCAACGGTATCACGATTTTCTCTGCATGCCCCACGGCGCTCGGATTGCAGAACTACAAGTTCGGAAGGGCCGTCACACTCCCGTTCATCGAGGACAACTACCACCCCAAGTCCCCATACGATCATATCATGGAGAACAAGAAGCTCGGTCTCCACACCATGATCCTCCTGGACATCCATGCCGATGAGATGCGCTACATGTCCGCCCATGAGGCGATCCAGTGGCTCCTTCTCGGCGAGGAGAAATGGAAAGAGGGACTCATCGATGACAAGACTATCCTGTGCGTCGCATCGCAGGTCGGCTCCCCCAATCAGAAGATATTCGCAGGATATCCTCAGGACCTCCTGAAGATGGATCTCGGGGAGCCTCTGTTCACACTCGTACTTCCAGGAAAGCTGCACTTCATGGAGCAGTATGCACTCGTGAAGTTCGCTGGAGCACCGGAAGAGATCATCGAAGACGAGTGATTCCTGTCTGACATCGGATGAATGGCTAGACTGCAGGTAGGAAAGTATGGATGATACATCCAACTGTTTAAATATATTAAAACAGATTAGCGTTCAATAACACTTCAGGTGATATCATGAAGATGAATTCAAAGATTCTCACCGTAGCCGTTGTCGCTATGTTCTGCGCTACCGCATTCGCAGTCGCAGCGGCGGAAGATGACGGTGCGAGTGACAAGACATACCGCCTCTACATCGAAGTGATCGATGGCAAAGGTAACACGGTTTACAGCAAATGGATCTCCGAGACATCCGGAGCCAGCGTTAAAGAATACATCGCTGCGATGAACGCGGACTACAGCAAAGCAATCACGGAAGCAGGACTCAAGTCCCTCGGAAACGTCCAGAAATACTACGTCGATGACTCTTGGGGTGGCGTCACCTTCAACTACGACACCGAGTACGTGTACGCAGCGACATATTACGCAAAAGATGGCAAATGGGCCGAGGTCACTGACATGTCCAACAACTATGTTGACTCCAGTTCGGCAGCCATCGTTCTCTGCCCGGTTGACTCTTTCTACAACTTCTTCTACCTGGAGAAACTCCCGGTAGGGGCTGATGCGAACAACTACCTCAAAGGCGATTATGGATTCATGTATCTCCCTGACCAGGCTCCTAACGGATTCGAGAGCCCCGTCATGCTGTATGCCATCATCGCGCTCGTGATCATTGTGATCATTGCTCTCATCCTCGTAGTTGTCAAAAGCAAAAAGAAGAAGACAGTCTGAAACTATTGAAGAAAAGGGCCGGATGGCCCTTTTCCATATTCTTTTTGGTAATAATTCACTTCATTTTGTCAGCATCCAGACCCTGAAAATGAGTTGGATGAGTCATCCGACTTATTATATAGATCAATTGGATACATAATCCAACAAACTAACAGGAGGGATAATAACGGAAACCGCCAAGATGAAGATAATAGCCTCGGCCATACTGCTTCTGGCGGCCGCCTTCCTGACAGTTGCCTTATCCTCCGACAGCCAGGTTACAGTGCTCAGCTCCGAAGGAATCATAATCGATTACGATGAATACAACACGGAATGGGCACCTGTGGACCTGAAGAAACATTCTACGGCCAGAGACGCCGTTGCGGAAGCGTGCTCTTCCTCAGGTCATACCATATCATTCGATGCCGACGGGACCATTTCCGAAATCGACGGCATATATTCTAATGGGACGTTCGATTGGAAAATATGGATTATAGACAAAGGGTCCACCGAATGGACGGGACTGAGCACCCCCTATGATCAGACCATCGCCGGAACAACCGCGATCTCGGTTGCATACCGCGCCTCGGGTGAATTACCCACAATAGCCGTCGATATGCTCGGGTCAAGCGTGTACGGATTCGAACAGAAGAGCAGGACGATCACACTGGCTCCCGCACTCACGGAGATGATGGCTTCCGTAGGAGGAATCACGACTCTCGTCGGTACCGATAAGTTCAGCAATTACCCATCTACCGTGGTCAAGAGACAGAACAGCGGCGATATCGCAATCGTGGGCGACTATACGAATCCGAGTTACGAGGCGATTGTCAAGGTGAAACCCGACATAGTGTTCTGCGACGGTTCACAGTACAACCACACACAGCTGTCCCAGAGATTGAAAGAGGTTGACATCTGCACCATTGTTCTCTACGAATCCGAGAGCATCGAGATGATCAGAGACAACATATTCCTTATGGGGACCGCCATGGGCTACGATATCGCAGTGAAGGAGATCCTGTCCGAACTGGACTATGCTGTCAAAGAGATAGAATCCAAACTGGACTCACCGTATGCCACCGATGCCGATACCATGATTTCGCTGTCAGGCGACATGTCGCCCTGGGTATCTGGCCGGTATACCTATGCGCATGATGCGTTGATTGCCTCCGGAGGATCGAACGTGTTCGCTGAAATGAACGGTTGGTCCCACATCAACTCGGAGCAGATCGTCAAACGCAACCCGTCCGTCATAATCATACTCACATCGGAATACAAAGCAACACAGAGCGAATACGATGCGCTGATCGCATCCCTCTCCGACGAATGGAAAGGAACCGATGCCTACAAGGACGGAGAGATCTACATTTTGACTGAAGAAGCGGGCGACATGGCCCAGCGTCCGGGACCCAGATACGCTCAGCTCACAGAGCTGACATCAAGGATCCTCAACCCCGGCGTCTTCGATGATTTCAAGATGCCGAAATACATCGGCGACAATTACAGAGACTATCTGACATACACTAAGAATCTCGGCTTTGAGGGATAAGATGAAAGCAAGGAACATTCTGACGATCGCAGCCATCGCCCTGTTGGTGATATCTGCATCCGTGGTATCGACATCGGATCAATCCGATGCTGACTCGGATGATTGGCTGCTGATCGACTACGGGGACGGCAACACCGAATGGGTGAAGATATCCCCGTCTGGGACACTGAAGGAATCCATCATCGGTTCAGCCGCATCAATCGGCATATCGGTGGATGCATCGAGCACCATTACGGTTGACGGCATCACATCCGTGAAGACCGGATCGAACGGATCCGGGGGATCGTTCATATCCGAAGGAACCACCGGAAGGACCGTTACCTGCAACTGGCAGCTCTATCTGTGGGATGGTTCCTGGAATGTCCAATCGTCATCCGTTCTCAGCACTGATTATGAGAAGGGATCCTATGCACTCGGTTTCTACCCTCAGGGAACCGCGCCGTGCGAGACCCCGGAATGGAGGACATCGTGGACAATGATCCATGGTAACGCCCAGCAGGACGGAGTGCAGAATTCGAACATCGATACGACCATCGGATACAAGGTTATCATGAAGGATGAGGAGAAATGCGGAGTGTACTCATCCATCCTCTTCGCCAACGGACAGGTCATCGCAAAATACGGATCCGGAATGGGTATGCAGACGACCACGAATGCTACCTTGGTCTGCTACGACCTGAACGGCAATGCCCTGTGGTCCTTCACACACCCAGGAAACGGCTTCTATGAGGTCATGACCCCTGCCATCATCGGCGAATATGTCTATCTGACAGGAGCCGGCAGCTACATCTTCAAGATCCCCTTGAGCGGCCCCGGAGACAATTATGAGAACGTCACCACATACGGAGGCGCCCCGTACGACCTTTCCAAAGTGACATCCAAGGTGGGATGCCCACCGTTCGACATTGACGGAAAAACATACACCGGATCGTCATACGCCACCGGATCCGGAAACCTGATTTACGCCAACGGAGTGATCTACTCGATGCACTCCAACGGGATGGTGTACTGCTTCGACCTCGACCTGAACCTCATATGGTCCTCCGAAAGGAACACCCGTTCATACTACGACTCACCGGCCGTCATCGACGGATATCTGTTCTGCGGAGACCTCTCGGGAATACTCTATGCGATCGATGCCGCCACCGGAAAAACGATCTCATCATCGTTGGTGTACAGCACCGAATTATACGGTCAGCAGTACGGATCCATAGGCTCCCCATCAGTGATAAGGAACGAGAACGGGTACGACCTGTTCTTCACATTCTCCGACGGAAGAGGGATGAGCTCCAAAGTCGGTGGAATCGCACATTACACGTTCGATGGTAAAACACTCGCGGAATCATATAAGACCACGGAATCCGGCAAAGGCTCCCACTACTGCACCGTTGTGGACAATGAATCATTCACCGGCATCTACTTCATGACGAGCGTGGGCCTTCTCAGACTGAGTACGGATAATGTTCTGGAAGTGCTCCAGACAGAGATCGACCCCATTCATGCCCCGATAGTGCTGGTCAATGGTTCCATAATCTATGCTGCAAGCTACTCCAGCAACGGTTACCTATACACCCTCGGACTCGACGGGAAAATACTCACCAAACAGGAAGCGGAGATATCCAACTACAGCATGAGCCCTATCACGATCATCGGTAACTGGACATTCGCAGGTAACGACGGCGGAATGTCGATCATGTACGGACAGTACACGAGTGTCATCACCCCATCGGACAACCAGCCGTGGTATATGGTGCTGGTTTATGCCATCATAACAGCTGCAATCATCATCGCCGCGATATACGCGGTAATGAGATTCGGCCTGAAGGTCGAGAAACCATTCAAACATATCGCTGAGAAGATGAGGGGATATGTGAAGGATGACGGTCTTTCGCACAACACCAGGAGCAGACACAGACTCAGAATCGTCCTCCTCATAGGCGCTTTGCTCATCATAATCATGCTCACCGTGAGCCTATGCATTGGTTCCACATCCACACTCTCCATCGGAGAGATGTTCGGAGCCTTGGGATCGGCCATATCTAAAGGCGGACAGAACCTGACCGGCGATGAGATCACCGTATACAGCTCGAGGCTTCCCAGGACATTGGCCGCCATAGCGGTCGGAATCGGACTGGCCATTGCCGGAAGCATCTACCAGGCGGTCATCAGGAACCCTCTGTGCGACCCGTACATCATGGGAGTTTCTTCCGGAGCCGGAACAGCGGCCGTCGCGGTCATCGCATTCGACTTCACATTCTTCGGGTTCTTCGGATCCCATTCCCTGTTCCTCACCGCGATCGTCGCGATGATCGGAGGATTGCTGGCATTCGGATGCACGATGCTCATTGCGGAGAAGGCGGGAGGAACGTCGATCAATTACGTCTTGGCAGGAGTGGTGGTCGGACTGGCGTTCTCGGCCGTCCAGACGCTTATGATCTCGATGGCTGGAAGCAAAGTCACAAACGCACTCACATGGCTGTTCGGTTCATTCTCGAATGTCTCATGGACACAAGTATGGGTGATAGTCATACCTGCCATCGCACTCTCGCTTGTCACGCTGTTCTGGGCCAAAGAGCTGAACCTCATCCTACTTGGTGAGGATCAGGCCAGGCAGATGGGTCTCGATGTCAGGAAATTCACGAGGGGGATGCTGATCCTCGCATCTGTGCTCACATCCGTATGCGTGGCATTCGTCGGAATCATCGGATTCGTCGGATTGGTCGTCCCGCATCTGTGCCGTATGATCCTCGGAGGGGATCACCGTCTGGTACTCCCAGCTTCCATAGTCGTGGGCGCGGTACTGATGCTGCTGGCCGATTTCGCATCCAGGATGCTAATCCCTGGAATGGAACTCCCGGTAGGAGCCATCACAACGGTGATCGGAGTTCCTGTGTTCGCCTACATGCTGATCAAGAAAGGGAGGATGTACGATGGATGAAACACCGCTCCTCGAACTGAGGGATATCAACAAGATCTACGAGAACGGATATCATGCAGTCAGGGGCGTGTCGTACAAGCTCGGACCCGGACATCTGGTCGGCCTGATAGGGCCCAACGGGTGCGGTAAAAGCACGATGATGCATTGCATCAACAGACTCCATGACACCACATCAGGGGAGATCCTCATCGACGGTGAATCCGTCCTGAAGAAGAGCCCGAGCGAGATAGCCAAGATTGTCGCCAACGTCCCTGCTGAGATCAAGAACAGCTTCGGACTCACGGCCTACGAGACCGTCATGCTGGGAAGGTACCCATACATGAAGAACATGTGGTGGGAGCCTGTGGAGGAAGAGGAGTACGTCCTGAAGACGATGGAGAACTTCGGTGTAGCCCATCTCAAGGACAGACAGCTCAACATGCTCTCATCTGGAGAGCAGCAGCGCGTCCTCATAGCCAAAGCCTACGTCCAGAACCCCAGACTCATGCTGGTCGACGAACCGACATCGCATCTGGACATGAAGTACAAGCTCGATGTCATGGAGTACCTAACCGCGATGGTCAGGAAGGACATGACCATCCTCGTGGCGGAGCATGACATCTCGCTGATGGCGAGGTATTGCGACACATGCATCATCATGAAGAAGGGAAAGATAGTCGATATGGGGGACCCCAAGGAGATCATAACCCCCGAACTCATCGAAGATGTGTACGAGGTCAGCGCAACTGTCGGCAAGGACAATGACGGGGAACTGTTCATCCTGCCCAAGAGGTACAGGAACAAGGGCGGATTCCAAATCTAATTATAGAATTCCGCATTCCTTCGGAACATGACAAGATGCATCCGTGTCCCCAAGAGGGAGGGCGAGACCGCAAGATCCGCACTCGTGGCAGAGAACATGCTCGACCTGGATGCCAAGATCAGATCAGAGGGAGACTTCCTCATCATCCCGATCAGAGGAGAATCATTCAGGGACTACGAGACCGTCGACACCGAGACCGAGGTGCAGGAACACCATCCATCGGATTACAGGGAGGTCGCAGAGGTTCCAGAGAACCTCAAGGGGCTTCTCCCATCCTCATTCGATGTGGTCGGCGACATCGCCATGATAAAGGTGCCAGACGAGCTCATCGACTACAAGCAGCCCATAGGGGATGCACTCATCAGAGTAAACAAGAACATCCGTGCCGTCTTCCACGACTACGGCGTTAAAGGGGATTTCAGGATAAGGGAATTGGAGAAGATTGCCGGAGAGGGCGGGTCCGAGACGATCCACAAAGAATTCGGAGTGAAACTGTACACCGACCCCTGCAAGGTCTACTTCAACCCCAGACTGTCCTCCGAGAGGTCCAGGATCGCATCTCTCGTTAAGGATGGAGAGATCGTAATCGACATGTTCGCAGGCGTGGCTCCGTTCGGAACCGTGATCTGCAGGAATGCAAATCCGAAGATAGTCTACTCCATAGACCTGAATCCAGCAGCCGAAGAATATGCTAAACTCAATGCGGAGAAGAACCACATCTCCAACCTCATCACGATGACCGGAGATTCCTCCAAGGTCGTGTACGACCTGCCGATGGCCGACAGGGTCATCATGAATCTTCCTCAGATAGCGGACCGCTTCCTGGGATTCGCGATGGACCGCATGAACAATGGCGCCGTCGCTCACATGTACAAGATCATCGAGAGGGCCGAATTCCCCTCGTTCTGCAAGAATCTCGAAGAAGAGATGAAAGCTAAAGGGTTTGACATCAGAATAGACAGCTCGGAGCTGAAGACCTACTCCCCAACCATGAGCGTCTACTCGATGGATATCCATAAGGACTGATCGTCATTTCTTGATAGGTTCGAGCGTGACTCCGGTCTCCCCCTGATAATGACCGCTCCTCTCGGCATAGTCCTTCAGACTGTGCGTGTTGAGCGTCTCGAACACCATCTGGCAGAACCTCTCGCCGATAGGTATCTCGATCACATCATCGGTTGCGTTGTATGCCCCCAGTGTGAGGGTTCCTTCGAAACCTGCATCGATCTTCCCGAACGCACCCATAACACCCTTCCTTATCCAGCTGGTCCTGAGCCAAAGCTGTGCGCAAGCATCCTTCGGCATCCTCACCCTCTCGATGGTGGAGACGTAGAACATGGTTCTGGGAGGAATCTTCACAACGCCCTCTGTCTTGATCTCGCTGTCGCCCCTGATTGCGATCTCCTTGATGCGGAGATCGTATCCGTTGGGTGTCAATCCTCTCTCATGGTAGTCGCTGATACCGAGGTATCCGGATTCCATCCCATCGAGGATGTCTTTGTCCGATAATATCGCCATGAGGAGCCTAACGGAGTATCCATATAAAGTGGAGTGTATCCCTGAAGCATGATCATACCCCGCCCGCTCAGGAAAGGAGAATGCATAGGCGTTACCGCTCCGTCCTTCGGTGTGGTCGAACCTCTGGACATCAAACGTTTCGAACATGCGGAGGAGATCCTGAACGGCAAGGGGTACAAGGTGAGGAAGACCTCCAACGTCCATATCGCGGACGAGACCGGGAGGAGCTCCCCGATGATGCAGCGCGTCACGGAGCTCTACGACCTCCTGATGGACCCGGAGGTCGGATGCGTGATATCCGCTTCCGGAGGAGATTATCAGTGCGAGATGCTGATGGGTATGGACTGGGACCTGCTGGAGAGGTACCCTAAATGGATTCAGGGATACTCCGACAACACCGTCCTGTTGTTCAAGATCACGGCAGAGCATGATATCGCCACCATATACGGAGGGAACTTCGGGGACTTCGGGATGGAACCTTGGCACCGCAGCATCTCGGAACATCTGGAATTCCTTGAGGGAAGGAGGGATTCACAGGAATCTTTCGGAACATACCAAGACGGTTTCTCGGAGAGAGTCACCGGCCTGGAGCCTTTCAAGGAAGACCTGCCCGTTAAATGGGTATCGAACGGGGATGTAACATTCAAGGGAAGGCTCATCGGAGGATGTATGGACGTCCTCGAATGGTATCAGAAGAAAGGACTCGTCCATCTTGACGGATTCAACTCCAAATATGCGGATGAGGGCATCATATGGTACATGGAGACATTCGACATGGACGATGCCAGGATCGGGAAGATGTTCTCAGGGATGATCGAGGACGGGTGGTTCAAGGGTGTGAAGGGATTCGTGTTCGGAAGGCCCCTGTTCTACAAAGGCGATGATTACCAGAATACGATACATGAATGCCTGAAAGAGTTCGATGTACCGATTGTGTTCGGTGCCGATGTGGGACACAAAGGCCCAAGGATGACGTTCATCAACGGTGCGATGGCGGAGTTCCATGTCAATAATGGCAGATGCACACTGAAGTACGAACTCTATTAAATCCCCAGTAGCGCCTGCCTCTGATAATTCGCAGATAATCCAAAATCCTTTAAAATCCGCCCAACCAATTACGGATTATGAAATCGTACTTGGAGATCTACAAAGACTTCGTCAAGGCGAAGGACTTGAACGACTTCGAGGGCCTTCAGACAATCGTCAAGAAGAAGATCAAGGACTCCGCAGACAAATGCGGAGACGAGGTCAACTCCGTGGTGAAGACTCTCAGCTTCGGAATAGCCAAAGCCGACGGAATACTCTCTCCCGATGAACTCAAAATGGCCAGGCTTTTCGCCGAGGACAACAACCTGGATGTCAAGGACGTCATTAACGAGCTTAAGGCAACTACCGAAGCAGACATCGCCGAGGCAAAGGAAAGGTTCAAGAAATATCCGGAGCCCGTGAAAGAAGATCTCATCTTCGCACTCATCAATATTGTCGCCATCGATGGATTCGTTGACGAGAAAGAGAGCTCTATCATCAAGGACCTGTACTGATCCTCAAACAATCCCCGGCATGTCCGGGGACTTTCTTTTCATAAAAAAAAACCCCAATTGCTGCCCAATATAGTCTAATCCTTGACTTTTACCGATATATTGCGGTGAACAATCAAATCATTCATCTGTTCCCCTAACTAAATTACATCAGTGCCAGACCGAATACTATGGCGGACTGGAAACCCAAATCGAATAACCGCGAAAGGAATGAGAAAAGATAGTGGTCCCGCTGAGATTTGAACTCAGGACCTTCCGGTTATCAGCCGGACGCTCAAACCGTGCTAAGCTACGGGACCAACAATCACGGGATAGATAGGTTGAATATAAAGATATTGGCAGTTCGGCTCTTTGACATACACAAATGCGAGCCAGCAACCGATTTATAAGCGAATACCCATCGGAAAAGCATGGACCCATCATTCCAGGAGTCACGCATGGTTCTGCCGAAGAACCTCACATTGCTGCTGACCGCAGTTCTGATAGTCACCATAATATCGATGGCATTCACCAAGCTGTGGTACTACCAGGCCATGAACGAATGGGCCATCTATGCATGCGCAATCATTTTCGCAATCGCCATAGCGGTATGCTTCCTGATGAGATACTCCGTCACCGTCTATGAAGATAAGATAGAAGTCTTCTATATCGCCAAGAAGACCGTAGTCCCCATGGATGAGATCATCGACACAAAGGTCGGAGAGATCTCGATAATCAAGAACTATGCGAACTGGAACCTGAAAGGAGTGAAATACAGAACGTATTCCGCCGTGGGCGACGATTACGGCGTGGGACTTAAACTGACAGGGAAGAGGGTCCTGTACCTGTCGTCGAAAGACCATGAAGCCCTGTACGCCCTTCTCCCCAAGGAGGCCTGAGCATGCAGGTCACGTTCCACTGGATAAGGGTTCAGACATTCTGCTACGCGACCGAGAAACAGGACCTCATAGAAGAAACGCTGAAAGAGCTCCTCGGGGACATCGAGTTCGAAGAGGAGATAACGGAAAGCGAGCACGGCAACACCATGATGATCCTCGAGACGCGCATCACTAAGCAGAAGGAGTTCACGGAGCTCTTCACCAAGCTCGGAAAGGACATCCTGGCATACATTGAAGATAATATCGAGGATCGTGTCGACGAGGACGACATGTTCTATCTGCGTCTCGACAAGCAGAAGGCCGTGCAGGGCATCTACGAGGTCGCCCATCACGGAGACGTCATATCGATCTTCGGAAAGATACAAGCCCATCCGGCCAAGAAGGAAGTGGCCGTGAAGACCCTGGGAGAATTCATCCGGGGCCTTCAGAGCTGATTGTCGTTAATCATCATCTCGCAATCTATCACACGGCGCCCTTTGACGGAAATAACCGTGATTGTGATGTTATCGAGTACTATCTGATCCCCTTTGGTCGGGGCCCTCTCGAGCTTGTACATGATGAAACCGGTGACCGAGGATTCCTCATAGTCCTCCGGATCGAAATGAACTCCGATCGTCTCCATGACGTCGTTGATGTTCGCGCTTCCCTTGACTAGATACTTCCCTCCGCTCTCGGCACAAACATCCTGCGAGATGGCATCGCTCTCGTCCCAGATCTCCCCGACGAGCTCCTCGAGCATATCCTCGAGAGTGACGATACCCCTGGTTCCTCCGTAGGAATCAAGTACGACTGCCATATGGATCTTTGATCTCTGGAGGTCGCTGAGACACTGTGCGACACTGATCGTATCGGGTATGTACTTCACGGGCATGATGATATCGCGGATGGTGAACGGAACATCCATGATCGTATTGGTGAAGAATGTCTTGGCATAGATCACACCGATGATGTTGTCGATTGTTCCCTCGTACACTGGGATCCTGGAGAACCCTGATGCTGTGATTATGTTCTCCAGCTCATCCTCCGACGAGTCTACATCGACTGCGACGATATCCACCCTGGGAACATAGATCTCGGAGACCGAGATGTCATCCAACCTCATGGCGGACTTGATCAGCTCGCCTTCGCTCTTCTCCAATACGCCGTCGCTCTGGATCTCGTCGATCATGACCTCGAGCTCATCCTCCGTAATCGTGGAGGAGTCCTCATTGCCGCTGACCAGCTTGGCCAGCTTGGTGAACAGCCAAGAAAGCGGCGTAAAAATCAGTATGATCCAATGGATGATCCCGCAAATCTGTATGCATATCTTCTCCGGGTTCTTCTTTGCGAACGATTTGGGTGTGATTTCTCCAAAAGTCAGAAGAAGGAGCGTCATCGCTATGGTGGATGCCAGCGCTCCAGTCTCGGCTCCGAGGAGGATTGCGAACATCGTGGTGGCGATTGATGTTCCTGCGATGTTGACCAGATTGTTTCCAATGAGGATCGTGGTAAGGAACTTATCGTAATCGTTCATAATCCTCAGAGCCCTGGCAGCCCTCTTATCGCCGTCATTCTCCATCTTCTTGAGCTTGATCTCGTTGACGCTGGTGAAAGCAGTCTCCGACATGGAGAAGAAAGCTGAAAGACAGATGAGCAACGCTATGGCTACAATATACACTGCGACAATCGTTTCCATTGCTCAGGCACCCAACCTAACCGAGGAATCGGAATTAATCATCATGACCAACTATCTTGCAACTATACGCTTATGACACTTAAAATTATGTGGAAAAAAACGAGCGGAATACCGCTCTGGATGAGTTTTCTGCCCGTTCGGGCTTGACCTGATCCTTTCCCAAATCAGTCTGGAAGGTTGTCCTTGACCTTGTTGATCCTCTTGATGACCTGTATGTACTGCTCATGCTCCTCATCGGCAGCGGCTTTGCAATCCAGGAACTGCTCGTGACAGACCTGCGCCTCCTGCCTCAGCTTGTCGGCTTCATCATAGAGCTGGTGCATCTTCTCATGGACCATCTGACCGCTGGTGTTGGCCTTGACCATCTTCTGATGATATGTCTCAGCCTGCTGCCTGGCACCGGAGATGTCTCCCAGCCCTCCGCGCTCGCGCATGGTCTTCGCCTTCTCGTTCCACTCGTCACGGCTCGCCTTGGCCTCCTGAGCGGTGAGGTTGTAATCATCCCTCTGATGCTTCAGCGCACCGGCCTCTGACGACAACCTCCTTGCCTTCTCCTGGAGCTTGTTACGCTTGTCTGCCAGGATGTCCGCCTGCGCATGGAGCTTGTCCCTGGCCTCCTTGTGCTTAAGAGCCTCTTTGTTCAGCTCCTTCAGGATATCGTCCAGTGTACGAAGGTCTTCCTCGATAGAATCGGATACGTCGCTCATGTTGCTTCGAGGAAAGGGTAATGTGCAACAAGGATATATCGGAAACGATGACGAACGAGAACTACCATAGATGCAAGACCTGCAGGTTCTGCAAACATGATGGCACTTCTTGGACCTGTAAAGCGGAATCCAGACCGACCGACCCCGAATCCGACTGCGGCAGATACCGTCCGGGTTGCTGCGAGAACTGCAACATGTTCTCGAAGGGAACATGCACCAGAGATGGTTCCGAGAGGTTCGAACTGGACGTCTGTACCGAGTTCGATCCGAAGGGATCAGTCTGACATCCTCTCTTTGCGGTTGAAAATGAGATTCTTGACACTCAGTTTCGCAGAAGAGCTGCCCATCATAACCTTCTTCGCAGAATCTGGGATGCCGTAGTACACGATGTTATCGCAGATACCGACATTCCCCTTCATCTTCGGACGCACCTTGGAGTAAGAACTCTGAAGGGATCCGATCGTGGTATTGAACAGGGATGTCAGCTCGTATACATTCTTCAGCCTGAAGTCCATGGCGTTGGTGTACCCCTTCTCCGGCAGCAAGGGATTGTATGTACCTTCCATGAAATCCTCATCCAGATCGTCCACGCAATCCATGAGGTACACAATGGCGCTGAGCTCCCTGAACACGTTATCGAGATCCTCGCTCGAATAGTCCCCCGCGACATCCCTCAGCGCACCGATCAGACCCTCTCCGAAGGTCAGACCCATGAGACGGGCATCCTTGCATCCGCTGATCTCCAGCTCACGGAGGTTGTCGAAACCGACACCGACCATCCTATCGTATTCCGGATACATGCTGACAGCCTTGTCTATGGCTCTTGCGAGAGTGACGGATGCCACCTTGGCCTTGACGGACGGCTTGTCTGTATCGTCATCGTGCAGCTCCCATTTCGCAAGGATCAGCGTGTATGCGGCCATCTTCCTCATGAGGTCCGAGTCCGCCTTCGGCTTGCACAGAATGCACGGCTTGGATGTCGTTCCCTCGAACTCCAAGACGTCGCCCACAATCCCATTCAAGAGTATGGTGTTGAACGTCATATCGTAATTCACGGTCAGCGTCCCTGTCAGACCGAAACCGTCCCTGAGCTGGTGACAGCCTTCGCAGTAATATTTGCGGTAAACGTTACGGTCCGCCGGAGATAAACGGCCGTAGAACGGGACGGTATAACCGAGCATAAACTAGCAAGGCACCCCGATTATTTAGCGTTAGTGAAATACCCAGCATAACATTTTTTATATCTGCCAGATGACAAATTTATATAGGCAAACACAGTACGCAAGTTATCAAGGCATCAGCCTAAATGGTGAAAATCATGTCATACGATGCAGAATCCGTCGAAAAACTGACAGCACTGTACGAGAGTCAATCCCCCGCAGCATTCATTGCGTTCTCCATGGAGGGACTTCCCCAGGACAACGAGCATGCTGAGCGCTTCGATAAAGAGAGCGACAACGAGCACGGCGGACTCACACCCTGCAGTTACTGCTGTTGCAGCGACAAGGGATACTGCAACTCATGGGGATGGCACGCTTGCTGTATCGGAAGCGTCGTCGTATGCCTGATCTGCTGTTGCTATGTGACCGATGGTTTCTTCGGTGTCTGGCCTTTCTGGCCCTTCTGAATAACATTACCATCCGCCGCGAAGCATCGTACGCGGCGGATTTCCTTTTCTCATGAAACCCCATATTACTGTCGTCATCAAACCCACGCTTTTCTGCAATACTGACTGCAAGCACTGTTACCACATACCTGAAGAGAGGAAGGATCTCAGAATTGACCTTTCCAAAATCGAAAAGATAATGAAGATGGCTTCCGAGGAGTATCAGACCGCTTGGTTCATATGGCACGGTGGGGAACCGATGACGCTCCCGATGTCATTCTACAAGGATGTCATAGCCCTTGAAGAGAAGTGCTTCGGGAAGGACTCGTTCAGATATGGGAATACGATCAATACGAACGGTACTCTCCTGAACAAAAGGTTCATGGCATACTGCAGGGAGAAGAAGATCAACATCGGAATCTCCTACGAAGGTCCGTACAACAATGTCCTCAGGGAATGCGACGTGGAGAAGACCCTCAACACCCTGTCAGCCAAGGACAACAAGTACGCGGTCAGCGCCACGATCTCCAAAGATACCGCATCCAAGCAGAAGGAGATCTATGAGTTCTTCAGAGACAAGGCGACAAGCGTCTCCCTGTCTCCGGTTATACCTGCCGGATGCGGAAGATGCTATGTTCCCGACAACGATGAGTTCATCAAGGGAAGCATAGAGGCGTTCGACTCCTGGCTGAAGGACAAGACCGTCAGAGTACCTCTGATGCCGTTCTACCTCTACATCATGAATTATCTTGGAGAGCCCGTCCCATCGGACTGCGCCCACACATCTTGTCTGACAAAATGGATATGCATGTATCCTGACGGATCCCTCTACCCGTGCGCCAAGGCATGCCCCAAGGAATTCTGCATGGGCAACATCGACAGCATATCATCTATTGCAGATGCTTTCCAATCGGACGGTTTCAGGAACATACTCCTTGGATCCGTGAAAAGACGCGAGAAATGCGCCTCATGTGATATTTTCAAGTTCTGCAACGGAGGGTGCAGCGTGGATGCATGCTATGAGAGAGGTCTTGAAGAGAACGGCGGTGATTCCTGCCGTGCATACAAGGAGATATTCGCCCATGTCGTATCCGAGATCCAGTTTATCCTGGACAACAAACCCGACATGGACGAGTACAATGCCTTTGTGAAAGAAGCGATCGTCAACAAGCTCGTGAATCCGAAGACCGTCAGTCAATGAGGTCAATCGAAGATTCCCGTGCTCATATACTTCTCTCCGCCGTCCGGAAGGATGGCGAGGATCTTCTTACCGGGCTCGGCCTTGGCTTTCTGAATGGCCGCATATACGGAAGCTCCGGATGATATTCCGCAGAATATCCCCTCCTTCCTTGCCATCTCGACGGTGGTCCTGATGGCATCATCCCCTTTGACGACTACCACGTCGGACAGGAGCTCCCTGTTGAAGTTGCCAGGCACGAAATTTGCTCCGATTCCCTGGATCTTGTGAGGTCCTGCATGCCCCTCAGATACGAGAGGACTCTCCGCAGGTTCCACCCCTACGACCTTGGCCTTGGAACCAGCATCCTTGAACGCCATGGATATTCCGGACACTGTGCCACCTGTTCCGAATCCGGCGAAAACGTAATCGACATCCGGGAGGTCCCTGAGTATCTCTTTACCGGTCGTCATCCTGTGTGCGGCGGAGTTCATTAGGTTGTCGAACTGCCCGCAGACCCATCCGCCCCTCTCCTGCGCCACTTCTTCAGCCTTCCTCACCGCTCCGTCCATTCCCTCTTTTCCGGGTGTGAGGATTACCTCCGCATCATAGGCGCGCATAGCCTGTATGCGTTCCTTGGACATGGTATCCGGCATGATGATGACGGCTTTATATCCGCGTACTGCCGCTATCATTGCGATGGCTATGCCTGTGTTTCCTGATGTGGGCTCGACTATGGTTCCGCCCTTCTTCAGGATCCCTTTGGACTCGGCATCATCGATCATGAACAGGGCCGCACGGTCCTTGATTGATCCGGCTGGGTTTCCCCTCTCGATCTTCACATAGATGTGGGAACCCTCTGGCGCGATCTTATTCAGACGGACGATAGGTGTCTCCCCGATAGTCTCTATGATGCTGTTGTACACTGCCATGGAACCAGGAACGTTATAGAGGTATATACGAAATCGTTGATTTGGTATCAGGTGCGACATGTCATATCAACGTGGGACTGTGAAGGCAATCATTCTTGCTTGCTGCATCTCATGTTTCATCACTCCGCTCCTCAGCACCATGATGAACCTGTCGCTGGTCAATATAGGTGCGGAATTCAACGTCGGATCCCACGATCTCGCCTATGTGAACTCGGCATTCCTCCTGGCATCGCTTATCTTCATGGTCCCGATAGCCAAGATCGGAGACATCATAGGGAAGAAAAAGACATTCTTCATAGGGTTAGTCGTGGTGATGGCCGGATGCATCCTCGCATCCGTGTCGCCGAACTTCTGGTTCGTAATAGCATGCAGGATGATCATAGGAGCAGGTTCAGCTGCCTTGGCCATCGAAGGAGTATCCCTCCTGGTCGATGTCGTCCCTGCTAACAGAAGGGGTGCGATCCTGGGGATCCAGGCCATGTGCATATACACCGGCCTTTCCATCGGCCCTGCGGTCGGAGGCCTGTTCAACGACCTGTTCGGTTGGAGGGTGCTGTTCATCACCACCGTTCCCTTGAGCCTGGCATCGATGCTGTTCCTGCATATGTTCAAAGATGATATTGCTCCTGCGAAAGGAAGCTCCTTCGACACCAAGAGCGCTGTGGTCTATGCGCTCGCCATAGGCCTCTCGATGCTGGGGGTGATGAACCTCCCGAACGTCATCGCACTCACATCGCTCATAATGGGAATCATCCTGGTCGCGGTATTCGTGAAGATGCAGATTGGGAACAGGGAATGCCTCCTGGAGATGAAACTGTTCAGGAACAAGGTGTTCTCCGGATCCTGCGTCGCAACGTTCATGAGCTATGCCGCATCGTTCTCGGTATCGTTCTTCCTGGCGCTGTACCTTCAGAGCATCGGTCAGCTGACTGCCACCGAAGCAGGCATCCTGATGATCGTTCAGCCTGCGATTCAGGCTGTAGGAACGCCGTTGTGCGGAAAACTGTGTGACAGAATCGAGAGGAAATACATCCTGCCCACGGCCGGAATGGCGATCATAGCCGTCGGAATGGCCACGTTCATCTTCTACGATATGAACACTACACTCGTCATAGTTGTCATCACCATGGTCCTGGCAGGAATCGGATTCTCTCTGTTCTCCGCCCCGAACACCACCATTCTCATGTCCTCAGTCCCAAAGGAGTACACGGGCGAGGCATCTGGACTGCTGTCCTTCATGAGGCAGACAGGAATGGTCGTGAGCATGGGAATAGCCATGATGTTCATCTCGCTGATAATGGGCTCCATGGATAACCTCTGTCCGGAGACCTACGGACAGTTCCTCGAAGTCATCAGATGGTCATTTATCGTCTGCACCGCCATGTGCATCATAGGAATGGGTGCTTCCGCCCTCAGGGGAAACACATCCAAGGATGCCCGACCGCTTCACGTTTATAGTAAATAAGTTCTGATTGGATACATGGATGAGGCATCTAAGGTCAACTTCGATTTCCAGAAGATAATCGCAGCCGTAGGTGTCATACTCCTGTCCGTGAAGTTCGTCGCCTACTATCTTACTGGGTCCGTGGCCATCCTGACCGATGCGCTGGAATCCATCGTCAATGTGGTGGCGGCATTCGTCGGTCTTTACGCGCTGTATATCTCATCTATTCCAGCGGACAAGGACCATCCCTTCGGACACGGGAAGATCGAGAACATATCCGCGGCCATCGAAGGTTCGATGATAACCATCGCAGGGCTGATAATCATAGCGGAATCCGTATACTCATTCTTCCATCCCGGAGAGATAAGACAGCTGGACATCGGACTGGTCATCGTAGCCGCTGCAGCACTGGTGAACTACATCGTAGGACGCGCGGCGATAAGGAAGGGAAAGAAGAACCGCTCTCCCGCACTGGTTGCAAGCGGTAAGCATCTGTGCTCGGACACCTACTCGTCCGTCGGCATCATAATCGGACTCTTCGTTGTATACGGCCTCCTGGCCTTCGGTTACGAAGCGGCATGGCTGGATTCATCCATAGCCATAGTGTTCGGAATAATCATCGGATACACCGGAGTGAAGGTCCTCAAGCAGAGCATGGATGACTCGATGGACAAGACCGACTCGGCCCTCATGAACGATATGGCAAAACTCCTCAACGAATACAGACATGACGATTGGATCGACCTGTACAGGCTCAGGATGATCAAGTACGGCCACAAGATCTACGTGGATCTCCATCTGGTCCTCCCGAAGGACATGTCCGTCGAGTATGCCGACCATGAGAAGGATGAGCTCTCGCAGGCGCTTCAATCCAAGTTCGGCGACTCTGTGGAGATATCTATGACCCCGGTACCGTGTTCCGACAGCATCTGCAGATATTGCTGCAGGAACTGCTTCGGAAGGAAGGAGGAATTCGAGAAATACCTTATCTGGACCCCCGATATGCTCTGTTCGCAGGAGATGCACGTCCCATCCAAGGTTATCGTGATAGATGATTCTATTAAGCCGAGCAGTTGATACCCTGTGCATGGCACAGGACATCCCCTCGGAATTATCGGACGCAGGGCTCGGAGATTGGTACGCTTCCCTCAACGACATCAACAAGGTCAAGGTGAAGAGGTACCTCCAAGGCATCGACACATCTTCAACCCAGGCGTTTCTGGTCGATCTGATGTCCCGTTCATGCGAGGACCACAACTACAAGCTCTCCGTCCTCGCCGGGCAGTTCGCGCTCACGAAGGAACTGACAGACTACGACAGATTCAAGGTGACAGAGGCATACATAGAGGGATTATTCGGTGCAGAGGACAATGATACTCTGAAGAAGTGCTGCTGCGACAACCTGGATCTCTTCCCTTCCATCAAGGGACAGTTCCTGAGAGACAACGGCGGTGCGCTTCCGAAGAACATCTCATGCCGCAACAGACTCATCGATGTGATGGTCGGAGCTGAATCCGACTACGAGGGTGCGTATGAAGCCCTGGATGAGTTCGTGAAGATCGGAATCCTAAGCGAAGACGAACTCGATTACAGGAAACAGAGCCTTAAGATCCACAGGATGCAGAAGACGTTCGATAACATATTCATGTATCGTCCGAAGGAAGAATGAGCTCGCGCCACCCGACCATCGGAATGATGTCGATGGCCGGTTCCTCGTAAGGGTGAACCCTGACGATAGCTTCCACAGCTGCTTTGAGATAATCGTCCCTGACGGCGAACTCGATCCTGATTTCATCAGCTACCGATATCTCGTCGACCTTTCCATCGAACGGATCGGCTCCATCCAACGGCCTCCAGGTCCCTTTGACCGGCCAATACATGAATGTACGGTCGTACTTCGGGTAAAGCGGCTCGATCGATGCGGTCACTTCGTCCATAAGCCTATCCAGGAACTCCCCTGGAATGTTGACGCCTATCTTGTAGACCTCAGTTCTTTCCGGCATCGTACTCAGCTATAATCCTGTCGATCTCCGCAAGACGCTGGGGGATCTCTTTATCCAGTTTCCTGGCACCCTTGGCCAGCCACGCGGTACTCAGGACCGTTCCCAGACCGCACATCCATGGAGGGATGTAGGCCGCGGCGGCAACGATGCCTGTGAACTTCTTAAGATCGTTGACGCTCAGGATCTTCTCGATGAGATGATCGTCCTTCACAGGCTCCAGCTTCCCGCGGAGAGCCTTGTACATGAGTTTCTGTCCGCCGATGGCGACATCGAGACTCCATTGGACCTGCCCCAGTACGGGTGCGGGTTCCCCTGCAGCCTTCGTCGTCCTGTTGAGGATTGATTTCCTGAGGTCGTCCGCAGTCGTCCCTTCGAACTCGGTCCAATTGTATCCTGACGTGTATACGGAATGAGCATCGGAACCGGACATCTCTGCCCACCTCTTCGGATAGCGGTCCATGACCATCTTGGCGAACCTGTTGGAATACTTGTCTGGATGCCCTCCGTTGATTGTCTCGAACCCATCCAGGTCCAGTGTGAGGATCTTCTCCCTGAGGGCGAAAACATGGAAGCTGAACGGATGCGGAGCTATCGTGAGTCCACCCTGCGAACGGATTATGTCGACGGTCTCCTCCACCGGAAGCCCGTCTGGGATCCTCTCGTTGAGGAACAACCCTATGACCTCTCCATCGGCTGTCGTGACCTCTTCTCCGATCACAACCTCGATATCGTCATACTTTTTCGCATAATCCTGCGCTATGAATGCTCCGGCGGTCTCGTCATGGTCCGTGATGCATATCACATCCATCCCGTTCTGCCTTCCTTTCTCCACCTGCTCCCACGGCTGCGTCACCGACTCGGGGAACTTCATGACTCCGAGCTTGGTGAATCCTGAATACTCCGTATGGAGGTGGGTATCAGCTTTTCCCATGGATTTCGCCTCATTCCGACTCTTCTTTGACCTGTTTCAGAGGGTCGGCGTAGTAATACTCGCCTTTGGACTTCTGCTCCCTATCCAGCCTGGAATCGGGCTTGTTGATCCTGGGCCTGTGGGAATCGGCGTCTCTCCTGAACGTGATGTCGACGGCTGCGAGGAACTTGTTCATTCCCTCACGCATGTCGAACGGTCCGTCTCCTACACCGTGGTGTCCTGGATCTCCTCCGAACACCATCATGGAGTCAGAGACCATGTCGAGGAAATAAATGTCGTGATCTACGATCATTCCGCTGCGTCCGGTCTTCTCCATCATCCTCCTGATGGTCTTCGCAGCATTCATCCTCTGGTTGGAATCGAGATAAGCGGAAGGCTCATCGAAGAGGTACATGTCTGCCTCTGTGGCGAGACAAAGTGTGATTGCTACACGCTGGAGCTCTCCTCCTGACAGGTTCTTGACCTCCTTGTCCATGAGGAACTTGATTCCGAGAGGCTCGATGACCTCTCCGTTGAAGAAACTGGAATTGACGGTGTCGTATGCCTTGGCGAACAGAAGGTCCTGTACGGTTCCGTCGAAATCGGCTGAGATGTACTGGGGCTTGTATGCCACCTTGACCTTGTTGTCCATCTCTCCGGCATCGGCTTGGATCGCTCCTGCGAGCATCTTGACGAATGTGGTCTTTCCGGTTGCGTTAGGTCCTACGATACCAACGGACTCCCCGATCTTCACGGCTCCTCCGCTGATGTCGAGCTTGAACTCCCCGAAATCCTTCTTCAGGTCCTTGAACGAGATGATGTCGGCCGTCTGCCAGTCTGCTCTGGGAGGCGACGCCTCGAACTCGATGGGCCTGACCCTGAACCTGATGTTCTCCTCCGGGAGATAACCGTCGAGGTAGACGTTGATGGCGGTCCTGACCTGTCTTGCCATCGTGAACACTCCGTACGCTCCCTCAGTTCCGTACACGACATTGACATTGTCCGCGAGGAAGTCAAGGATGGCCAGGTCGTGCTCTATGACCATGACCTGCTTCTCCGCGCTGAGATCTTTGATCAGCCTCGCCATCTTTACCCTCTGATAGATATCCAGGTAGGACGTGGGCTCATCGAAGAAGTACACATCGGCATCCTTCATCATTGTCGCTGCCATGGCGAGACGCTGAAGCTCTCCTCCTGAAAGCTTGGACAGCTCCCTGTCGAGGACCTCCTCGAGCTCGAATATTTTTGCAGCCTCTTCGACTGTCATGCGCTCCTGGACCTTAGATAGGAGGTCCCTGACGACACCGTTCGATGCCTTTGGCAGCATATCGACGTACTGCGGCTTGATCGCGGTCTTGATCTTGCCGTCGTAGACGTTCTTCAGATAATCGTGAATCTCTGTTCCGGCGAAGTGCTTAAGGACCTCTTCTTTGCTCGGGGGGTTCTCGTAGTTTCCGAGGTTGGGAACCTCCACTCCGGACAGCATCTTGATAGCAGTGGATTTTCCGATTCCATTCGGTCCCAGGATACCTGTGACCAATCCCTTCTTTGGTACAGGGAGCCTGTACAGACGGAACGCGTTCTCCCCGTACTGGTGGATCATCTCGCTCTTGAGCTCGTCCGCCAATCCGATGATCTTGACCGCATCGAACATGCACTTGTTGACGCAGATACCGCATCCCTGGCAGAGTTCCTCGGAGATCACCGGCTTCCCTCTCTCACCGAATGTCACGCATTCCACTCCCGTCCTGTTGAGAGGACAGAACTTCTCGCATTCATGGTTGCATTTCTTGTTTTGACATCTGTCGATGAGGACCGCTGCTATACGCATATGTGCGCGATAGGGTCGCTATATAAAAAGTGGCACATCGATTGAACGTTAGTTAACGGCACATGTTGATATACCACGTGTGCCTGAAAGGCAGGTTATGACCGAGGATACCAAGGGAGTAAAGGTCCTTCTGGGGAACCAGAGGGCGGGAGTGCTCGCACTGAGCATGCCTATAGCCATAGCTCTCCTGGTACAGAACCTCAACAACATAGTGGACAGCTTCTGGGTATCGGATCTGGGTGAGGCGCCGATGGCCGCCCTAGGGATAGTGTATCCGCTTTATTCAGTCCTCACAGGCGTAGGTATCGGACTCGGTATCGGGGCGGCTGCGGCTATCGCAAGGAACATCGGACTGAAGAATCATGAAGATGCGAACGGAGTTGCAGCGCAGAGCCTGGTGATCACACTGATCGTCTCCGTTATGCTGACTGTCATTCTTGTCGCCACTGCGGAACCAGTCATAATACTGATGGGCGGGGGCGGCATGGTGGAAGCCTGCCTCTCGTACGGGGTGCCCCTGTACCTCGGTGCGTTCTTCATAGTGCTGAGCGGGGTCATGTCCGGTATGCTGCGCGGAGAAGGGGCGGCCAAACGTTCGATGGCCATACAGGTGGCCGGAGCGGCTGTCAACATCGTTCTGGACCCGATCATGATCTTCACGATGAACATGGGTGTGGCCGGAGCCGCATGGGCCACGGTCATAGCATTCGTGATCTCATCCCTGATGGCGTTCTATTGGTACTTCAGGAGCAGCGAGATGTACATCCGCTTCGAGAGGAAGAACTTCAGATTCAACAAGAGGCTCCAGAAAGAGATCCTCGGAGTCGGTCTCCCAGAGACTTTCGAGCTCACGATCATGAACTTCTTCAACATATTCCTGAACCTGTTCGTGGTCATGTGCGTCGGCAATGCAGGGCTGGCGGTCTACACCATGGTATGGAGGATCGGAATGATCGCAGCCATACCTGCTCAGGCCATGGGAGGTGCGATGGTCGCAGTCTGTTCTGCGGAGTACGGAATGAAGGAATTCGGGATGATCAGGGATGCATACGCGTTCACGATCAAACGCTCCCTGATCTGCCTCATTGTCCTGAGCGCCATATTCGCACTGCTGGCCGAACCCATCGCAGACGTCTTCCTTCGCACAGACGACATGCTGTTCATGCACGACGACATGGTCCTCTTCACATACGCCCTGGCGGTCATGCTGCCACCGTTCTCCCTGGTCTACGTGGGCTCGTCCCTGATGCAGTCGATATCCAAGGCGAACCACGCCATGGTCAACTGCCTGATCAGGAACATCGTGGTCACCCTGGCATACTGGCTGATGGCAGTCACATTCGGAACCCTCCTGTCCATCGGATGGGCGCTCATAGTCGTCGAAACGCTCGGAGGGGTAGCCATGGTCCTGCACGGGAAAATCATGTTGGATAGAGCGGCCAAAGCCTCCCTCTCGACATAATATTAATAGCGTGTGCGCGATTGAGAACACGGTAACATAATGTCGAAGATTTGCATCAACATCGCATGGCCCTACGCAAACGGGCCCATACACCTCGGACACGTGGCAGGTTCCCTGCTTCCGCCGGACATTTTCAGAAGATACAACCTTCTCATCGGCAACGAGGTTCTCATGGTCGGAGGATCCGATCAGCACGGAACACCCATCACCGTCTCTGCGGAGAAGAAGGGCGTCACCCCCGAAGAATACGCCAACATGTATCATGAGATCAACAAGAAAGCGATCGAGGATCTCGGCATCGAATACTCGCTCTACAACAAGACGCACTGCGACACACACATAGAGGTCACCCAGAAGATCTTCAACGACCTCAAGGACAAAGGCTACATCTACATCAAGGAGACCAACCAGTACTTCTGTCCCAAATGCAGCCGTTTCCTCCCCGACAGGTACGTCGAGGGAATCTGTCCCAAATGCGGTGCGGAGAAGACACGTTCCGACCAGTGCGACGCGTGCGGAACGACGTTCGAACCCGGCGATCTGAAGGAGCCGTACTGCACACTGTGCGGAACAACTCCTGAGATCAGGCCCACCCAGCACTTCTTCCTCAAGCTCAGCGCGTTCAGGGACCAACTCCTCGAATACGTGAGCTCCAAGGACTACTGGAGAGCAAACGTCAAGGCGTTCACGCAGAACTGGCTTTCCGACGAGGGCCTCTTCGACAGGGCCATCACCAGAGACATGTCCTGGGGAGTCCCCATACCTGTAGAAGGCTGGGACGACAAGGTCATCTACGTATGGTTCGAGGCGGTCATCGGTTACCTTTCCGCCTCCGTCGAGTACTCCAAGATGATCGGCAAGCCCGACTACTGGAAGGAATTCTGGCAGAACCCCGAGTGCAAGCACTACTACTTCATCGGGAAGGACAACATCCCGTTCCACTCCATCATCTGGCCCGCGATCCTCATGGGACTGGGCAACATAGAGCTCCCCTACGACATCCCTGCCAACGAATACCTCATGCTCGGAGGGGGGAAGCTCTCCAAGAGCCGCGGAGGAGCGATCGACATCCCGAGCGTCCTCGAGAAATTCGATGCGGATGTCGTAAGGTACTACCTGTCGGCGGTCATGCCCGACACACACGACTCGGAGTTCACATGGGAGGACTTCCAGACAAAGGTCAACAACGAACTCGTAGCGGCACTCGGAAACTTCTACCACAGGTCACTCGACTTCGCCAAGAAGAACTATGGAGCAATCCCCGCCGGTACTGACGATCCGGAGGTAACCAAAGCTATCGAGGAGACACTCGCAGAATACATAGAATGCCTCTCGCACTGCGACTTCAAGAAAGGACTCAAGGCAGTCATGAACCTCGCCTCCTTCAGCAACAAGTACTTCAATGATGCAGCACCCTGGAAACTCGTGAAAGAGGACAAAGATGCGTGCGGAAACGTCATATACAACGTCCTCAGGCTCGTTCAAGCCCTGTCGATCTTCGCATGGCCCTACATGCCCAAGTCCTCCGAGAGGATCTGGGGATTCCTCAACAACGAAGGAACCGTTCAGGATGCAGGACTGGATTTCGTGAAATCCGGAGTGAAGATCGGACAGTCACTCAACGACTCCGTACCCGTATTCAAAAAGGTGGATATCCCGGAGCTCAAGGAGAAGAAGGAAGAGAAGAAGCCCGAGGCAGCAGCACAGCCCGCCAACTTCACCGGACCGTTCGCCGACTTCAGGAAGCTCGACATCCGTGTCGGAACCATAATCGCTGTGGACGACCACCCAGAGGCAGAGAAGCTCTATGTGCTCAAGGTCGACCTCGGGGAGGAGGAGCCCAGACAGCTTGTTACCAACATCAAGCCCCTGTTCCCCAGAGACTACATGATGGGAAGGAGACTGCTCGTCATATCCAACCTGAAGAAGGCCAAGTTCCGCGGTGTAGAATCTGCCGGAATGCTAATGGCTGCGGACGATGAGAAGGTCGGAGGAACACACCTCGCGCTCCTCAAACCCAGCACGGATGTTCCCAACGGAACCAAGCTGAACTGCGGACTCGAGAACTCATCCTCCAGGATCGAGTTGAAGCACTTCGAGGCAGTGACCATCAAGATGTCCACTGTCCAGGACGGAAAGTTCATGGGCAAGGACATGAAGCTCCCTGATGGAGCACCCAAGAGAGTCGTCGCAATCATCGACGGAGATAATATCATGCCTTTCGGAGACGGAAAGGAGTGTGTAATCACCGTCGACGAGGACTCTGAGATCCTTGACGAGGCAGACGTAAGATGAAAGCAGACCTACACGTCCATACCATGTACTCCTTGGATGGAAAGACCACCATGGAGGAGCTCATCGAGGCATCGATAGCCAATGGTATAGGGTGTGTAGCTGTCACGGACCACAACGAATTCCAGGCTTTCGACCAGGTCAAAGACAACGGCCAGGTCATAGTAATACCCGCTGAGGAGGTCTCCTCCAAGAACGGGCACATAATAGCCCTGGGAATAGACAGACCGATTCCCAGGGGACTTTCCATCCAAGAGACCATAGATGCCATCCATGATGCCGGAGGTTATGCAATCGCTGCCCATCCATACAGATGGTGGTCGGGCCTCGGGGTCAAGAACACGCTGGCATACGATTTCGACGGCATAGAAGCGAGGAACGCCCGTTCCATACCTTCGGCCAACAGGAAATCCGAAAGGCTCGCGAAGAAGATCGGTAAACCGATCACAGCCGGATCTGACTCCCACCTTCCAGGGAATATCGGAGCAGGTTACATCGAGATCCCCGATACCATAACCAACTGGCAGGAAGCTGTGGACTACATAATGTCCGGTAAAGTCTCGGAAGCAAAAAGCCACAGCCGCCATATGGATGGAACAATTCATTACGGATTCAAATCCATCGGCGAATGGATGCTCCGCGGATTCAAAAAGATGTAAAGAGAACTTTCAGATTTCGCATTCTCTTCTATTTCCCACCATATCTGAAGATAGACAGATAGTTTTTAATCCTACACAGCCATTTATTGAATACTAATGCGTCTTGACGCAAAACTATTCAGTGATGTACATGGAGATAAAACGTGATCTTTACCTTGACGAGCTGCGCTCACGCATGTGGAATGGAATGGTGAAGATCATAACCGGCATCAGACGCAGCGGAAAATCTTACCTCCTGTTCGATTTATTCAAGAATTACCTGATAGAAAACGGTGTAGAAAAGAACGACATCATCGAAGTGAAACTTGACAAAATCGATTATATCGGCCTTAGGGACCCCATCAAGCTATATGAATACATCAAAGACAGATGTGTAGAGGGGAAGAAATATGTCTTTATCGATGAGATTCAACTAGTCCCATCCATATCAAATCCATATCTGGAAAATGGCGACAGAATCACATTCTATGAAACACTGAACAGCCTATTGAACATGGATAACGTAGACATATACGTTACCGGAAGCAATTCAAAGATGCTCAGCACCGATATTCTCACACAGTTCCGCGGACGTGGCGATGAAATCCGCATCCATCCGCTGTCATTCAGCGAATACTATTCGGCTGTCGGCGGCGATAAGAACGAGGCCTATGGCCACTTCCTGAAATATGGCGGGATGCCTCGCATCCTCTCCATAGACGGCGATGCAGCCAGAGCGAAATATCTGAAAACCCTGTTTGACGAGACCTATCTGAAGGACATCAGAGAAAGATACAGAATCGACAGACTGGATGCCTTGGACAATATCATCGACGCATTATGTTCCAGCATCGGCTCTCTCACTAACCCCCGCAACATTGCAAACACAGTTTCTGGAATGATCAGTGAGAATACAGCTAGGCTATATCTCTCATACATCGTCGATGCATTCCTTTTCACTGAATCGAAGAGATATGATGTGAAGGGCAGACAATATTTCTCATATCCAATGAAATATTACTGTGAAGACCTCGGTCTCAGAAATGCGCACATGAATTTCAGACAGTATGAGGAGACGCACCTTATGGAGAATGCAGTCTTCAACGAACTCGTCATCCGTGGATTTGATGTGGATGTGGGTGTTGTGACGGTAAATACCCATGACAGCAATGGAAAATCCATCAGAGTGGCAAAGGAGATTGATTTCATCGCGAACAAAGGAGATGTCAAGATCTACGTTCAATCGGCTTTCGCAATGTATGATGATGAAAAGAGAGAGAAAGAATTGGATCCGTTCAAACGTGTGAATGATTCATTCAAGAAGATAATAGTGAGAGGAGACACCGGAATGCGCCATTTCGATGACAACGGTTTCCTTCATGTGAATATCATCGATTTTCTACTGGATAAAAGTATTACTGAATACTGATGCGTCTTGACGCATCAGTATTCAACAATAGTATTTCATAATCGACCGTACAACGAGCATAACATCTGCTCGGTGAGAATTGATGATAGAAGACAATGGGGTCGGGAGAGGGAATTGAACCCCCGTATGCGGATCTGCAGTCCGCCACATAGCCACTGTGTTACCCCGACGCTGGGTCGGATGATTGGTTATCGATATATAATGCTAACGGGGTTTTTGGCATCTTACTTTTTCATGAGTTCGTCGCCTTTGCGGAATGCATCGAACCCGCCCTTAGCGTCTCCCTTCTTGAAGAGTAACTCCCCCAGCTCATACCAGCCTTTTGCATCATCTGGATTCAATTCCAGACGCAACTTCAGATGGAAGATGGCATCATCGGTCTTCCCCTTCTTGGCCAGAGTCCTGCTGTACTCGCGGCCGTTGGTCTCCTCGTCCCTGACGCGAAGCATCTCCTTCTGGGCCTTGTTAAGGATCACCTGGAACGCACTATCCGATATCCACGGGTACCTGCTTGTGACTATCCTCTTAAAAGGTTCAGCCGCCTCCAAGTCTATGCAGCAGTCACTGCCCTTGAAGATACTACGGGGTACATCCAGACACATGCTGCCATGTACTACTGTGATGTGGTCCGCCTGGGGCATGACTCACCTGAACTTAACGATGCGACCGCACTCGTCCCTCTTGGAGACTCCGAACTCGGTCAGCTTCTCAATCTGATCGTTCGTGAAGACGGGGCCGTCCCTGCATACGCGCTGGTCATCCATGACGCAGCATCCGCAGACTCCCGCTCCGCACTTCATATATCTCTCCAAGGAAAGCTGGCATTTCTGTCCGAGCTCCTGGCAGGCCTTGAATGTGAAATAGAGCATGACCTCGGGACCACATGCGATGATGCAGTCGTACTTCTTCAGGGCGAGCTTCTCCTTCATCAGCTGGACGGCGTTTCCATGGAATCCCCTGCTCCCGTCATCCGTTGCTATCCATACATTAGATGCTTTGGACCCGGCGATGGAATCCATGATGACGTCCCTATCCGAACGTGCCGCGATGATCGTGTCCGCACCGGTCTGTACGACAGCAGGCATGATTGCTGCGGTACCTACTCCGCCCCCGATTATGAGGATGTTCCTCGATGAGAGGTCGAACCCGTTACCGAACGGTCCCCTGATGGACAGCTTATCTCCGACCTTCAGCTCATGGATCTTTTTCGTAGCATCTCCGATAGCCTTCACGGTGACACTCTTCTCCGTATCTGAGATACCAGACACCGACATCGGGATTTCATCCACTCCCGGGATCCAGATCATGATGAACTGTCCGGGCTTGACTTCGGCATCCCAATCGAAACGGAACGTCTTAGTGTCGTAAGCTTCGTCTGTGATTGATTTTATCGTGACGACTTCACTCATGTGCCGCACCTACCATATCCTTGATGTTCGCGTATCCGTACTCATCCATGAACGCGGACAATCCGTCGTTTATCTGGGAGAACACTCCCATGCCCTTGGTCCCGACCGCGCTTCCGACCTGGAACGCGCATGCGCCGGCCATGATGTACTCGGCCGCATCCCTCCATGTGGAGATGCCCCCTACACCGATGAGCGGGATGTCCACGGCTGACCTGAGATCGTAGATCGCCCTGACTCCGACCGGCTTCACGGCCTCTCCCGATAGACCGCAGAACTTGTTGCTCATTATCGGCCTGGCGAACTCCGGCGAGATCACCATCGCCTTGAGCGTATTGATGGCTACGATGGCATCTCCTCCGGCATCCTGGACAGCCTGCCCTATCCTCGTGAGGATGTGCGTATTCGGTGTGAGCTTTGCCCATACCGGGATCGAGACCGACGACTTCACGGCGGAAACGATGCTCTTGACCATCTCCGGGTCGGTTCCTACCTCCATACCGTATCCCTTGGCGTGAGGACAGGAGAGGTTGAGCTCCACTGCGCATGCTCCGTAATCCTCCATCTTCGCTGCGAGTTCGGAGAAATCCCCGGGACCTGCACCGTATATCGAACCGATTATCTTCCCTTTGGGAACCGCGATCTCCATCTCCTCCCTGAACAGATCGATTCCTGGATTCGGAAGGCCCATGGCGTTGACGTATCCTCCGGATACCTCCATGAAACAGGGGCTGTCATGTCCGGGTTTCGGTTCCAATCCGATGGATTTGGTCACTGCAGCTCCAGCTCCGGACTCAAGTACGCGAACTAGCGACTTTCCGGTCTCGTCCATTATTCCCGAAGCAATCATTCCCGGCTTATCCAGAACGATGCTTCCTATCTCGGTCTTCAGGGATGCCATGGTGCGACTATACGCCCGCATCATAATAAGACATTCGTACAGAACCGAATGCTTATTATCGGGCCTGCGGATAGCGAAAAGCATGGATATGGAATCGGTCCGCAGTGACTTCCCTACGATCAGGAAGAATCTCGGCATCTACCTGGACAGTGCCTGCCAATCGCTCAGGCCGGACCAGGTCATCCAAGCCATGAACGATTATTACGAAAACTTCCCGGCATGCGGAGGACGCAGCGTCCATTCCATGGCCACCAAGGTGTCCGTCGCCGTCGATGATGCAAGGGAGACTATGGCATCGTTCTTCGGGACAGACGATCCCGAATGCTACATATTCACGAAGAACACCACGGAAGGTCTGAACACCGCGGCCTACGGGTTCGGCCTGAAAAAGGGCGATGTGGTTGTCACGACCGATTCGGAGCACAACTCCAACCATGTACCGTGGATGCACCTCAAGGACTGCATTGGGATCGAACGCAGATTCTCCAGATCCAACAAGGAAGGGGAGTTCGATATCGAATCCTTCAAATCCTGCATGGATAGAAGGGTGAAGGTCGTTTCCGTCCAGCATACGAACAACGTCACAGGGTGCTCCGTGCCCGTTAAAGCGGTGACAGAGATTGCCCACGATTATGGTGCGACCGTCATAATCGACGGTGCACAGGCCGCGGCGCACAGGCCGGTTAACCTCAAGGACATCGATGCCGACATCTATTGCTTCTCGTCGCATAAGATGCTCGGCCCCTCCGGAATGGGTGTCATGTACGGCAAGAAAGAGGTTCTCGAGAACCTAAGACCGCTGACACTCGGAGGTGGGACTGTCGGTCTCGCCACATACGACAGCGTCACTCTGGCCCCCATACCGGATAGGTTCGAGGCTGGGCTGCTTAACTATTCCGGGATCATCGGAACGAAAGCCGCTCTCGACTATCTGTCAAAGATTGGTATGGACAACGTGAAAGAATGGGACAACGAACTGATGAGAAGAATCCTCGGGAACCTTGAGGACGTGAAAGGTCTTCACATCGTAGGCCCCGATGTCGCAGAGAAGAGGAGCGGAGTGTTCTCATTCAATATCGACGGACTGGTGTCGCATGACATCGCCATGATGCTCGACAGCATGGCGGGGATAATGATCCGTTCCGGAATGCACTGCGCGCATCCGTTCTACGTATCGAGAGCGATAGACGGCAGCGCCAGAGCGTCCACGTACATCTACAACAGTCCTGAGGAGATCGACATCTTCACGGATACTGTAAGGAAGATCGCGGAGACCTTCGGTGAGTGATCTCCACCGTCTCGGTACAGTCCATTGTGAACTCCCCAGAATACTTTGTTTCTGCGATGTGTGTTGCTTCCCCATGAAACAGCTCCACCAATCCGTCATGCACCGACACGTAACAATCGCCAGGGAGCAATCCGGGACCTTCCAGGATCAGCACATCCATCTGTGACGATTCGAACGAGTCCAGCACTCCGGCGAACCTTTCCGTCAATTCTCTGTCGTTGTCATCCACACCCATATCGTACATGCCCGAGACCGCTCCGGCCACGGCGACAAGCATTATGACGCCCCCGATGCACAAGACTGCTCTGGATACGACGAATTCCATCACAGCTCCCTCACAGCCACCATCTGTTCCTCACCTGCGGTGTTGGATAATTCGATGATTACATCGCCGTACAGTATCAGCTCATCCCCGCAAACCGCGGCATCCATCAGAACAATACCGACGAATTCATCGTCCGCATAGACCCTGATGGAGTTTTTCTGCTCCCCGCCCAAGACAAGATGACAGCTGTCAGGAATATACATCTCTTTGTGCATGACATAGGATGGTCCTCTGGAGTTCACGAACGATATATTCTCCCTGAGCTCCTCAGCGGCACGAAACGCCTCCTGCTCCCCGATGCCGTCCTGGATGCTGTCCGTCAATGCCGATATGGGCGGTACCATCAACGCGATAATCAGAAGAGAGACCGTCAGCCTGACGGGGAGGCTGATGATCCCCTTCCTGGATACGATCATCTGATTATCCCCTCCACATACTCCGTGCATTCGGTGTATCCGGACATGAATCCGGTGACGGTCAGCTTTATCGTGCCCTTCGGATAGCTTTCCAACTGCCATCCGGTCAGAACCGCCCTCCCGTTGGCATCTGTCGTGACGAAGTCCAAGGACGGATGTCTCACCTGTTTGTTCATTATCATAACGGAGACGCCTTCGAGAGGTTCGTTGGATTCGTCCAGCACACATATGCTTATGTCTCCTATGACCCCTCCATCGACGACCACTACATTCTCCTCGATGCCCAGCGTCTTGATGAAATGCGGGGAATCTATGTTCCCCATCCAGCCCATGATTATGGCTGTGCCCATGGTGGCCACCATTATCACGATCATGAGCTGCAATGGAAGGCCCTCTATCCCTCCGTTCCTGTTGCCTTTCAGTCTTCTGAGTTTCATATTCCTCGGACATGTCTCGCCGAGATAGGATTAAAACGATGCATACTGCAGTCAGTCTACGGGCTGAAGCGGAATCCTCTCGAGCACTGTGTGCTTAGCACCGGACGGACCGAGCTCGGACCTCATGATGCAGATACCGTCGCATAGGAACGTCTGAAGAGCCTGTCCTTTATGCCTGTCCAGGAATCCGCCTACATCTGCAGGGCCTGTGCATCTGCCAATGGTGATATGGCTCTTGAACGGCTTCTCGTCGAACCTTATGTTCGCGGACTTGAAATTCTCAGATATCCTATCCGAAAGATCGGCCAGCACATCCCCTGGTTCTGCTCCGACCCATATGACTGAAGGCCTCTTGACGTTCGGGAAACAACCTGCACCTCCTATCGTTATCTCGAAGGGAGGTATGCCGGAGGCCGCGTCCGCAACACATCTCGCGACCTTCTTCGTCTTGGAATCGTCTATGTCCCCGATGAATCTCAAGGTTATGTGCATCTGGGAGAGCGGGGACGGCCTGACATTGGAGATGACCTTCAGCTCCTTCCCCAGAGGTTCTATCGCAGATGTATCCGTGACAGGAATGGAGATGAACATCCGGATCTTCATTCCTTCAGCCTTCCCTCGATCTCCTTCAGGAGTCCTCTGCATCCGAGCTCGATATCCTCGTAAGCCTTCTCGTAGTTGTGGGTGTAGTACGGGTCGGCCACATCCCCTCCGCACGCATAATCCATCATCATCTTCACGGTGCATGTATCCGGGACGAGAGACATCGCAAGGATGTCCTCGTAGTTGAAACGATCCATGGCGATTATGTAATCGTAATTGTAGTAGTCGCCGGTCCTGAGCTGCTTACTGGTCTTCCCCTCGCAGGATATCCCGTGCTTCAGAAGCTGCTGACGGGAGCCGCTGCTGACAGATTCTCCCTCCCAACCCACGTTCGTACCGCAGGATGCGACCCTCACCTTGCCTTCCAGACCGCTCTTGACCAGCATATCCTTGAATATGAACTCCCCGAGCGGACTGCGGCAGATGTTTCCGTAGCAGACGAACAGGACGCCCAATGTATCTCCTGTCATGGCACCGGCCTCAGAGGTCCTCTTCCCTCATTCTCTCGAATGTTTCCTTGATCTCATTGACATCCCTGGGCGAGAAGTTGTTGGAGAACACCATCCCATAATATACGGATATCAGGAGCACTGGCATGAGGTAGAACAGATATGTCATGATCATGTCCCATACGCTGTATCCGAAATATGCTGCCACGAAGACCATCGCCATGAACATTCCCAATGCCGCGAAACCCGTGAACAGCCTGACCTTGGCACCCTCCCAAAGTTCGTACAGTCTGGGAGCATCCGATACGACCTTCGCTCCGGAGAGACGGATCTCCTGCCAGACGATGGTGAACACCGGGATGAACATCGCCAGGACGATCATGAGTATGACCATCTCCTGCCAGGTCATCATGTCTATGAAGAACGGACTGAGGAAGAAGTACGACGAGATGAACATGCACATGAGTATATTGTAGAACGCAAGCTTGAGCGATGTGTCTGAATCGAATACATGAGTGCTGACCGGCGGGTCGATGGTGACATCCTTGACGTCTATGATTCCGGGGATCATGAAGAACCCCTCTAGAGGGCCCCTGATGCCTGTCTTAGCATCCAGACGGATGCGGTTGAGCATCCTCGGGATGAACTTCCTCAGATATGCGGATGACACCGTGCATACGGCTATAGGTACCAGATATATCATCAGCACCCCGATCGTGAACGCTATGATCTCGCCTACCGCGCCCGGGATGACTATGCCGAATCCTTCCAGGACCGAGAGTATGGCATCGATGAAGACATTAGTATCCATGAAGTAGACGTAGACGCCCATCATCACCGATATCACAAGCGCCATGACGAACATAGCAGGCTTGGAGAATATTCCCGCGGGCATCATGAAGAAGCAATGACCGCCCAATATGATGAATCCGAAAAGGAATATGACGCAGATCTTCTGTAGGAACACATCCAGCGTGAATCCCGGGATCACCGAGGCCACGATTGAAATGATGACGCATACCAACACGAAGTACGGGAAGAACTTGAGGAGCGCCCCCTCCCCGTTCTTTATCCTGGGGCCTTTGGTGTTCCTGTCCTCGAGCTTGATAGCCGCCTTGTCGACCTTCGCGCTGATGTTCTCAACAGTCTTATCGCGCACCTGGTCCAGTTCTTCCTTCATCATGTATCAAATGTAAACATACACTATAAAGGCTATCTGACAGCGCCACAGCATGCATTATACGTCCATCCGATTTGCTACAGAGATTCACGTTTTATAGAACGAATGATATTCCATCATCATGCAGGGTAAGATCTCAACCCAGGACAAGATCGTCAACGCAATGCCTTTCGTTGCATTCGCTGTCATCGTCATTGTCGGAATCATCTTCTTGCTCAGATGAATCCGAATAAACCTGATTCTTAGGCAGTGAAAGCTGTCTAAATCCTTTTCATCTTATGTTAATGCTAAGTTACTCGTCAGACGTAACGAAAGAAAAAAAGAGGCGACCCCGGAGGACCGCTGTTTGTTATTAAATGCTTTGAGACTTCTTCTTCGCAAGAACAAGCAGAGCGACAATCACAATCAGTACGATACGGCTGCCAGTTTGTCCATGTCTTTGGCGAAGAGTGATTTGCCGTTCTTTCCCGGGATGAATACCTCCACCACATTGACAATAGCGTGTTTACAAGACGTCTATATTTCTTTGACAAAAGGGTTACAATTTAATAAACATAAAACTTACACAAACATACTCGATATTCCGCATTGATGTCCATAATTGTTTGATAAACATACCACAAACAGAAGAAATGACAATGGGCTCGATGCAATCTAGATGGATGAAATCGGATAGAAATGAGGGGTCTCCCCCTCTGAAAAGTTTCACTGCTTCGCGTTCCTCATCTGGAGTAGAGCCCTCTTGGATGCGAGGTTGCCACCTGCGGCCCCCTTGTTGAACCATCTCTTGGCCTCTTCGGGATCCTTCTCAGTCCCCACTCCGTCGAGGTAGCAGCGTCCGACGATGAACATCGCATCCGGATCCCCATTGTTGGCAGAGAACAAATACGACTGGAACGGCGATTCGTCACCCTTCACGGTAATCTTCTTGCCGGTCGCTCCCTCCACAATCTCCCTGGACAGTGTGTGTCCCTGCTCCGCGGCGCGGGTGTACCAGACTACCGCCTTCTTCTCGTCGGTCTTGGTTCCGATTCCGTTAGCCAGGCAGTATCCTGTATAATACTGGCAGAGCACGTTTCCGCTCTCGGCCCCCTTGGAGAACCACTCGAATGCGAGCTTGTCATTCTTCGCCGTGCCGACACCCTCAAAATAGGAGTATCCGACATGGTACTGTGATTTTCCGAATCCGTTCTCCGCCAATTTGAGGTGCAGCTCGAAGGCCTTCTCGTTGTCCTTCTTGGTGCCTCTGCCCTTCGAATAGGCCTCGGCGACCGAGAACATGGCCTTCATGAAGTTGTCCTCCGCGGCGCGGTTCAGCCAGTCGAACGCCTTCGCATCGTCCTTGGACACTCCCTTTCCGACGGAGTATGCCGTTCCGATGTTGTAGCATGCGACGGTGTTGCCGTGCGCTGCGGACTTCCTGTAGTATTCCAACGCGGTCTTCGGGTCCTTCTTGAATCCGGTTCCCTCTGCATAGTTGTCTCCGGTCACGAACTGCGCGTATCCGTCGCCCATGTCCGCGGCGATCTTAAACCACTCTGCGGATTTCTGCGTGTTCTTGGGCACCTGCTTGCCTTTGGCGTACAGCTGTCCGAGCATGATCATGGCATCGGTCTGCCCCAGTTCCGCGGATTTCTCGAGCATCGCCAGTCCGAGGTCCTTGTTCTTGTCCTCGCCGACGCCTCCGAGATAGCATCTGGCCAATCCGTACATACCGTCGCGCGAACCCCTGAGGGCCGCTGCGGTGTACCATGCGCTGGAGAAGTTGCCATCCTTGGCGACCCCTATGCCGTCCATGTAGCATCTTCCCATCTGGTACATGCCTTCTACGTATCCGAGACCCGCGAGCTCATCGTACAGAGCGAAGGTCTTCTCGTGGCTGCGCTCGACTCCGAATCCGAACTCGTAGCATCTGGCCAATCCGAGGTATCCCAGCGGGAACTTCTTGTCGACGAGGGCCTGCATGAGCTTGGCTCCCTCGGCACGGTCCCTCTCGACTCCGGTCCCGAACAGGACGCAGAGCGCGACCTGGTACTCGCCGTAGAGGCTTCCCAGCTCCTTGGACTTCACGTAGGATTCGTATGCTTTGACTGGGTCGAACGGTGTGCCGACCCCCAGCTCGTACAGCCTGCCCAGGACGTATGCGGCATCCGCATCCTCCCCGGCCTTGTTGGAAAAGTATTGGAAAACTGCACCGTCATCCGGTGTTTCGTGCGTTTTGTAATAGTTGAGCTGAGTGAGGTAGGATCCCATGTCACCTTTCAGTGTCGCACGGACGAACCACATGTTCGCCTCATCGGCGTCCTGCTCCGCTACGATGCCGTTGTTGTAACAAGTGCCCACGACGAACTCCCCCATCGGGTGGCCAAGCATGGCCGCCTTCAGGTACCAGCCGTAAGCGGTAGCATCGTTCTGTTCAGTGCCTTCGCCAATAGCGAACCTCTGCCCAAGCTCGAAGCAGGACTGCACGTCCCCCGCCTCGGCCTTGGAAATCAACTGCTCTAAGGTTTCCATCGGGGTACGAATCAAGTCATTACTTAATAAGTGCGCTGTAGCGGGTCATATGGTTCTATCTGCCTGCCTGTCGAGTTTCCTGTTCCTGAGATAGATCAGAACCCCGGTCGAGACCAAAGCCAAATCAAGCAGATAGAATGCGAATACGTAGCTGATGTCATCGTTCACTATCTTGTTCGCGATACCGCAGAGGTATCCCACCAAGACGATCGACATGAACGCTATGCTCGTCCCCACATTCGTCCTGGCCTTGTATGCCCTTCTTAAATTGAACGGCCAAGACGCCGCGAAGCAGATGAGCATGGCCGCCTCGAATATCCCTATTGACATGAATCGAGGTTATGCACGTTTTCGTTTTACGTCTTTTGAAACACGGAAGTAAAAATCGCTAAGAGTTCGATGATTGACGTTCCCTCACCCATATTTATCGGATGCTCCATCCTGCATGCATGGATCTGACAAGGGCCGAGTTGGCCGTCCTCAACGGAGAGGAAGGAGAAGGGAAGCAGAAGGCGATGGAGCTGATCACAGCGCTGGGGAAGATTTACGGCGCGGAGAACCTGATCGACATAACGTCGGCACATCTTTCCGGAGCATCCTACAAGACCATCGGCGACGGCGGACTGAAGTATCTGGAGGACATGGTCTCCGGGAACGCCAAGGTATCTGTTAATTCCACACTGAATCCGGTCGGAATGGACAGGACCAGATGGAAGGAGATGCACATCACAGAGGAGTTCGCGGAGAAGCAGAACCGCATAATCGAGCTGTACGGTAAGATGGGTGTCAAGACAACATGCTCGTGCACACCGTATGTCGGACCCAACGTACCCAAATTCAAAGATCACGTAGCATGGGCGGAATCGTCCGCCCTGAGCTTCGTCAATTCTTTCATCGGAGCCAGGACCAACAGGGAGGGCGGACCGGGAGCATTGGCCGCCGCCATCCTGGGAAAGACGGCCAACTACGGACTCCACCTTGACGAGAACAGGAAGCCGACGGCAGTCATCGACGCGGACATCGATGGATCCATTTTCTCATACTCTCTGCTCGGCCAGGCGGTCGGAATGGCGATAGGTTCCGGCGTTCCGTACTTCAGGAACATCAGGCCGGAAGTGGAGGAGGCCAAGACCCTGTCAGCGGCCATGGCCGCATCTGGCTCCGTGGCCCTGTACCACGCGGAAGGAGTGACGCCCGAAGCGAAGAACTTCGATGTATCGGATCTGGAGACGATCCATATCGGGAAACAGGAACTGCAGAACGCCTACGACAAACTCAACAAGACGGATGACATCCAGCTCATCGCCATCGGGTGTCCGCATCTGACGGAGAAGGAGATGCATCAGATCGCATCGTTCCTCAAAGGCAAGGAGAAGAGGAACAAGGATATCGAGATCTGGTTCTGCACGTCCGCGGCCATCAGAGATAAGTGTCCAGATGACGTGAGAATCATGGAGAGGTTCGGACCCGTCCTCGCAGATACATGCATGGTAGTCGCACCCATCGAAGGATCCTTTGAAAGGACCGGTACGAACTCCGCGAAGGCAGGCAACTACCTCCCGACCCTGTGCTCCCAGAAAGCGATGTGCAGGGACATCTCGGCGCTCATGGAGATGGTAATGTGATCTTCGAAGGACGCACCATATCGCCTGGCAAAGCCAAGGGAGAGGTAATAAAGATAGACGAACCACTTAGCTTCCTCGGAGGGGTGAACGGATCCACAGGGGATATCAACGTCAAGGGCGGCAACGTCGCCGGCAAGATTCTTGTATTCCCCAAAGGGAAGGGGAGCACGGTCGGTTCCTTCGTCATGTACGACCTCAAGGTGCACGGCAAACAGCCTGCCGCGGTCATCAACGAGTCCGCGGAGGTCATCGTGGCCACTGGTGCAGTCATATCATCGATTCCTATGGTGGATCAGATCCCGTCCATCAGACTTTTCGAGGATGGGGACATCGTCACCGTGGATGCCGACAACGGAACAATCGACATCGAGGGCATATCCTTCAAGGAGATCGTTTCATCTGTTGTGTCCACAGGCGGGAGATGCATCCTCCTGAAACGTCCAGAGAGCAACCGTTCGTATCCGGGACACTGGTCTCTGGTCGCAGGGAAGATCGAGGAAGGAGAATCTCCGGAAGAGGCTGCCAGGAGGGAGATCATGGAAGAGACTTCCATAGAGGTCGGAGAACCCATCGGTAACATGGATCCATTGTATGTTCGCGAGGGGAAGACTCTTTTCAAAGTGTATCCGTTCCATTTCGATTCCAAAGGAAAGGAACCTATCCTCAACGAGGAGAATGAAGCATTCACATGGGCTTCGATCGATGACATTTCTTCGATGAAAACCGTCACCGATACAGATAAAGTCATGAGGTATTTCCTGCGTTGATGCTCCGAAAGTTTGGTGGGAATCTGTATAAAATCACGAAAAAAGTTTGGTGGGAATCTGTATAAAACCACAAAAAAGTTTGGTGGGAAAATTATCTGGAAGACATAAATATGTGTACTTCCTGATAATCTGTATGAGGGCATCGGACAATCAAACGCTGTTCAGACGCAAGATTTACCAAGATCTCCTTGATTGGAAGAGAAAAGATGGAGAATATGCGTTGCTGATTGAAGGTGCAAGGCGCGTAGGAAAAAGCACAATAGTCAAAGCATTTGCGGATGCAGAATATGAATCAAGCCTGATCATCGATTTTTCAAACCCTCTGAATGACACGATTGTTGCATTCGAAAAATACCATACAGACCTGGACTCCCTGTTCTACCATCTCCAGGCGATATACAGTGTGACATTGGCAGAACGCAAGAGCTTAATCGTGTTCGATGAGGTCCAATTCTATCCCAAGGCTAGACAGCTGATCAAACAACTGGTCCAGGATGGAAGGTACGACTACATTGAAACGGGTTCACTCATCTCGATCCGTAAGAACGTAGAAAACATACTGATTCCGTCTGAAGAACTGCACATCGTTATGAATCCTATGGGTTTTGAGGAATTCTGCTGGGCCGGAGACGATGAAATAACATTCAACATCATAAGGGAACACTTCTGCAACCACGAACCCTTAGGACAGATAATCCACAGGAATATCATGGAGAAATACAAAACATACATGATTGTAGGCGGGATGCCTCAGGCCGTTTTCAAATACTATTCCACAAAAGACATGTCTGAGGTCGAATCCGTCAAACAGTCGATCATAAAACTGTACAGAGACGATATGGGTAAAATACCAGTGGGGAATGGGACCAAAGCACAGCTCGTATTCGAAAACATACCGTCATTGCTGTCGCATCATCGCAAGATATTCCGTCCAGGAACAATCAAAAAATCCACATCCAGCAGAGATTACTATGACAGCGTGATGTGGCTTAAAGAGGCATTCATATGCAACATCTGTCGCAGAAGCACAGATCCGAACATCATGCTGAAACTGGATCTAGATGATTGTTCCTTCAAATGCTACCTGATGGATACGGGGTTGCTAATGACTCTGTCCGCCGAGAATAACGTATTGAGCAGTGCCGAAGTTGCAACAGCATTCATGAAGGACAAACTTTCGATAAACGAAGGGATGCTGTTCGAGAACTCGGTGGCACAAAACCTGGTATCGTCTGGCCGCGAACTGTTCTTCTATGAGTTCTACACGAATGGAAACAACCGTGTTCACGAAGTCGATTTCCTATTCACCGAAGGAATGAAAATCAAACCCATAGAAGTCAAATCATCATCGTCCAGCAGACATTCGTCTCTCGATGAGTTCGTCAAGAAATACAAAAGAAGAGTGACTCAGCCTATCGTGATCCACTCAAAGGATCTCCGTGAGGATGGCGAGATCCTGTACATCCCCATATACATGGCCGCTCTGCTATGACGTCGAATAGGCGTCCGACCGTAAGGCTTATTATAAACGTACCAATCACACGGGTATGCATACCTATCTTATCGAGCAGGACAAGACCTCAGCGACAATCGGATTCAAAGACGCCAACCTCACGTTGATCACACCTTTGATGAAGAAGCTGAACGAAGATTCCAACGTCAAGCTCGTTAGGTACATAGACAGCCACCCCGAGCTCAAAGACCGCGCACTCCATGTCGAGGTCTCCAAAGGAAAGCCCCTCGATGCTATCAAGAAGGCTTCCGAAGCAGTGGCGAAGTACTACTCCAACTGATTTTCACATGTACCGCAGATGCGACACCGCGGAAGCGGGCATAGGGATGCATAACTACCTCTGCGACACCGACGGTACCGGAGGTCATCTGAAAACCCTCCCCGAGGATTTCGTGGTCAGGGAGATATCTGACCCACCCAGACAGAAAGACAACGGAGATTATACAATAGCCACCGTCACTTCCAGAAACTGGGAGACCAACCGCCTCATCAGGATCATGTCCCGCTCCATGGGAGTGTCCAGGGAACGCATAGGTTTCGCCGGGACCAAAGACAAAAGAGCCGTCACTACACAGCTCATGTCGTTCTACGGCGAACCAGGACTCATAGACAAGATCCAGCTGAAGGATGTCGAGATCAGCAACCCGTACAGAGGCGCACGTGCTATCCAGATAGGTGACCTCATCGGAAACGAGTTCGAGATCACCGTCAAGAACTGCACCAGATCTATGGAAGAGGTCAAGGGAATCGTCGAAACTGATTCCGAGATCATCCGCAAGACCGGAGGATTCCCCAACTACTTCGGAGTACAGAGATTTGGATCCGTCAGACCGGTGACGCATCTGGTCGGGGAGAGGCTAGTCCGCGGAGACATCGAGGGCGCAGTGAAGACCTACATCTGCTTCACCACACCCGAAGAGGAAGAGGAACTCAGGAATAAGAGGAAGGAACTGGAGAACTGCACCGACTGGGCCGCAGCAATGCCGACCATACCGGAGAACATGTCTTTCGAGAAGATGATGGCAGGGGTGCTCGCCGAAAACCCGGAGGACTGGGTCGGAGCCATATCGATTCTTCCCAATAACCTCCAGATGATGTTCACACATGCATACCAATCATACCTTTTCAACGAGATGCTGAGCAGGAGGATGGATGCAGGTATGCCTCTGAACATGCCTGTCGAAGGAGACATAATCATCCCGCTGGATGCTAACAAGATCCCCCAGCACGAGAACCCGATACTGACCACATCCAAGAACATCGACCTCGTCACCAGGCAGGTCAGAGCCGGAAGGGCATTCGTTACCATCACTCTTTTCGGTTCGGACGGGGAGCTTGCGGAAGGCGAGATGGGAGAGATCGAGAGGAAGGTCATAGAGGAACAGAAGCTCCGTCACGAGGACTTCATCATCCCCGAGCTCCAGAGATGCACATCGAAGGGGAGCAGGAGGGAGATCCTCTGCCCCCTGAAAAAACTCGACTGCGGATTCTCCGAAGACAGCTACACTCTGAAGTTCTCACTGCCCAAAGGAAACTATGCCACATGCCTCCTCAGGGAGTACATGAAATCGGAGATGCGCGACTACTGAAATCGCTGTTATTCCGTGCTTCCGAACTATCCCTACCTATAATTATAAAGCGCGAATCCATTCGTGAATTCATGGCAGCGAAAGGCTCTAAGAAACCCCAGGTGAAGAATGTCCACACCTCGGGTTCAAAGGCTAATAAGGCCCCTGTGGCAGAACCCGAGATTATGGGTCAGCCGACCCCTGATATGATCGGGAGAGTAATGATGACGGGACGCGAGATGCAGGAATGGGATCCCGAAAGAATATACGAGATTATCGAGAAACATCCAATCCTGTCGAAGAACATGGATTACTTCAGAGGCCTGAGCCAAGATGAATTAAAAGCGATCATTGGGGATGCCACGACCCTCGTCATCCAGAAAATGGGGGAGATGAGATGAGACTAACAACCATCCATATCGGCTCCTTCGGAAAGCTGGAGAACAAGGACTATGAGCTGGGGGACGGACTCAATGTCTTCTACGGACCCAATGAAGCAGGAAAGACCACCTCGATGGAATTCATCAGGAACGCAATCGCACCTACCAACGACCCCGAATGCTACCCGGAGAGAAGGGTCTCGGACAACGGAACCATATCCCTGGTGGACGACGACGGAACTCCTCGCACGTTCCGTCTGGACGGAATGGTCGTTTCCGGAGATATCCCAGAATGGTTCCAAGAGGTTGACGCAGGGTTCTACCGCAGCCTGTTCGCCATGGATTCATACGACCTCTGCGACAAGGATGCCATCATGGATGAGCGCGTCTGGAGCAAGTTCTTCTCCGTCGCAGGTGGAAAGATCATGCCCAACCTCATGGGGGACATCAAAGAGCTTGACAATCAGTTCATAGACCAGGAAAGATCATTGAATTCCAAACTCGAGTCCATAAATGACGAAATCAGGACCTCCAGGAGACTCATCAAAGAGAATGAAGAGGATATCGAGAACAAAGGCGACCTGATCTCGCAAATCGAGAAGGACAGCAGCAACGCCACATCCAATCTCGAGGACATCGAGGATGACATAAACACAATCGACAGGGATATCGAATCGGCGAACAAGGATATCGCAGAGAAACAGGGAGACATCTCAGACATCGAAAAAGAGATGAGTACCAAGGAATCGGATATCGCCAGGCTAAATTCCGACATCGCATCAGCCGAGGCTGACATTGGAGATGCAGAGAAGGACATTGCATCTCAGAAATCCAACATCGCGATCATCGAGGCGGATGTCAGGGCCGCCGAGAAGGACATTGACACCAGAGAAAAGGATATCAGGGACATCGAATCGGACATCGCTGCGGTTG
>DAXB01000032.1 GCA_002506175.1 Methanomassiliicoccaceae archaeon UBA113 | reverse complement strand
TTCGCCGAGATATTCAGTCCTGGCTTACTAAAGTTATTTTGACGTCGCTGGAGTGTGATCTAGCAGTTAAACAGGTTTCGTATGATAATAAATCTCATCTTCTAAAACCTATTATTTCTTTATTTTCAATTGTTCAGAATATATTATCTCATCCTTCTTTTTATACCAATTTCATTTTCCAGGTTTCATGATTCATAAGATCGGTCCTTTCGTCAACTTCGATTCAAACATCTATCTTATCACCGGTGATAGGAATGTTCTCATCGATACCGGTACAGGCCTTTCTTCTTCATCGGTAATTGAAAAAATCGAGAAGATCCTTGGTGAAGCCTCACTTGATATAGTTCTTCTGACACATTGTCATTTCGATCACATCGGTGGAGCCGCGGATATCGTTGCAAGATTCGATTCCTAGGTATGTGCCGGTTCTATCGATGCTCTGAGTGTCCGTTCTCTAGAGCATGAATTCATTTTGGATCATGAATTCGGGATGGAGGTTTCGCCTTTCCCCTTGAACGATCTTAACAACGGTGACATTATCGACATAGGTTCGCATCGTCTTCGTGTCATCGATTCCCCCGGCCATACGCGTGGGGGAGTTTGCTATTATGATGAGATCTCATCCTCTCTTTTCTCAGGAGATACCCTTTTTATGAATGGTATCGGCCGTACAGATTTTCCCGGAGGCTCTTTGTCCTCCTTAAAAAATTCTTTAAAATACATTGCCACTATACGCATTCAGGGACTATACCCAGGTCATGGGCCCTGTACGAATGAGGGCTCTGAATCAGTCAATAGAGGATTGAACATCATAGGTGATTGAGTGAAGATAATCAAGTGTGACTATTCGAACGGTTTTGGAGTTCAGTGCGTGGATGCCGTCATGGCTGCCGCAGAGGATATCTCTGCCGGAAAATTGGTAGTGTATCCAACAGAGACCGTTTACGGAATCGGTGCCGATATCTACAATGAGTCTGCTGTGAAGAACCTCTATCTTGCTAAAAAGAGGCCTTTCGATATGCCTCTTTCCGTTGCGGTTTCCGATATGGCTATGCTGGAGAAGGTTGCCGTCCTCAATGAGAATGCAGAGAAGCTGGTCAAAGCCTTCCTTCCCGGACCACTTACTATCATTGTAAAGAAACAGCCCAGTGTCCCCGACATCGTAACCGCATCATCTCAGAAAGTAGGTATTCGTATCCCGGATAACAGGTTCGCACTCGAACTCATCAAGCGTACGGGACCAATCATCACCACATCGGCCAACCTTCATTCTCACCCAGATGCGGTAAACGTCGATTCAGCCGTCGAGGATTTCGGATCCGCTGTCGATACATATATCGACTCGGGTGCCTGCAACCTCGGAAAGCCCTCGACCATCGTATGGCTTATGGATAATCAGGTGGAGATCATCCGTCAGGGTGCGATCTCCGAGAAACAGATTCTGGAAGTAATAGAATGCTGACAAGCGAACAGTTGGAAAAGCTCCGCAAGGCCGGAAGAGTATCTGGCGAAGCGAGAGAGCTTGGAATGCAGATGTGCGAAGCCGGAGTGAAGCTCTATGATGTAGCTCAGGAAGTCGAGGGATACATCCGCAAACACGGATGCGGTCTCGCATTCCCATGCAATATCAGCAGGAACGAGATTGCGGCGCATTACACACCCAGTTGCAACGACACATCGGTCTTCGAATTGGGCGATATCGTCAAAGTTGACTGCGGTGCGGAACTCGACGGTTATGTTGGAGATACAGCCGGTACCGTGGAGGTCGGAACCCACAGTTTCACGGAACTGGTGGAGACAAGCAAACGTGCCAGGAACACAGTTGCTGAGTTCATCGGAGAGGGGGTTCCCCTCAACGAGATCGGACGTGCGGTTGATATGAGCATAAGGCGTGACGGATTCGTTCCGATCGTCAATCTCTGTGGACACCAGATTGAGCAGTATGAGCTCCATGCCGGATTCTCCGTCCCCAATTATGATAATGGAGACGATTACAGGATCGTATCCGGAACAACGGTTGCTATTGAGCCTTTCGCCACCAACGGAAAGGGTGAAATCAAGAATGGAAAACCAGGAAACATAGTCCGCATACTCAGAGAGAGGCCGCTTGCGGATCCGAAGGACCAGGAGTTCTTCGAGTACGCCAAAGCGGAGTTCAAGTCGTTCCCGTTCTGTGCCAGAAGCTGTGATTTCCCCGATGCAGAGAAACGTGTCAAGAGTCTCATCCGTCATGGGGTCCTATCCAGCTATGCGGAGCTTGTAGAGGTGTCCGGAGGACTTGTTTCCCAGCATGAGTATACATTCTACATCGATGGAAAGCACGGAGAGGTAACAACTCTTCCCTGATTCTTCCCGTAAACATTTTTAATCAAACCATCTTACCCCCTAAATCAAGCTGGAGTTGCCAAGCCTGGTCAACGGCGAGGGACTCAAGATCCCTTCTCATAGGAGTTCGCCGGTTCGAATCCGGCCTCCAGCACCATTATTACCTTAAAATTTGA
>DAXB01000070.1 GCA_002506175.1 Methanomassiliicoccaceae archaeon UBA113 | reverse complement strand
CCCACTGTTTTTCAGAAAGAGGCTAAATGTCGAGCATCGCCCCTTATCAAACCAAAGTTTTATTATGATTATGCTATGTGGAGGAACGCAAGTGGAGATGGCCCAGCCCGGTAAGGCGCCAGCCTGCTAAGCTAGTGTCGTATTCGACTCGGGGGTTCAAATCCCCCTCTCCACGCTCATTATTTCTCAACAATCATCATCATTTCATCGTATGAATTCATATGTGCGGATGATCGCATAATTACAGCAAATGAGGGCGTGTCAACGATTAAGTACGGTGTCCACGATTCTCGGACCATGAAGTTCCTATTGATTACTGACCTGCACCAAAAGAAAACAGCTCTCGAATGGATCAACAGAGAGATAGAAGAGTACAAGGTCGATTTCGTCATCCACCTGGGAGACATAACAGATATGGGAACAGGCGAAGAAGCCGCCGAAATCCTGTCCGGCATCAAATCCAAGGTATATGCGATTCCCGGAAACTGCGATCCTCTGGACCTTCCGCAGAAAATCTCCTCTGTGGCCGTGGATATGCATGGAAAAAGCACTGAGATCGAGGGTCATAGGATCGTCGGTCTCGGCGGATCGAACGTCACCATCTTCAATACCCCGTTCGAGCTTTCCGAAGAGGACCTCTACAGCAAACTCAATGCTAACGCCTCTGAGGGAATGATCCTCATGACGCACGCTCCATCATATGGAATACTGGACCAAATTCCCTCGGGACTCAGTGTCGGAAGTCCTGCGATCAAGAAAATTGTCGATGAATACCATCCAATCCTTGCAATGTCCGGACACATCCATGAGGCCATCGGTTGCAAAACTATCAACGGAACTACATTCGTTAACCCCGGACCTGCAAAAGACGGATACAGCGCCATCATCGAGGTAACCGGCAAAGATGTTAATGTCAAGATGCTGAAAGAGTGATAATGACTTCATCTTGATATTATACCTCAACCGCTCATCACAGAAGCTCATAGAGATTAACGTAGAAAATCAATAAGGACACTCTAAGCAATCTTTATATATGGCACCTTAATTAGAGGGTTTCGATTACAATGGCACTTTGGCAGGGTAAATCCAACAGAAAACCCACAGGCGGAAGGTACGTCCTCGCCCAGGGTAAGAGAAAGTTCGAGATCAGCAGAGAGAAGCAGTTCACCAAAATTGGTGCACAGAGCCTCAAGCAGTATCGCGGAGCTGGCGGAAGTGTCAAGGTTGGTATGCTCAGCGCAGAGTACGCAAATGTCATGGACAAGAAGACCAACAAGGTCACAAAAGCAAAGATCTTGAGTGTCACATCAAATCCTTCCGACCCCAACTATGTTCAGCGTAACATCATGAACAAAGGGGCCACCATCTCCACAGAGATCGGAGATGCAATCATCACATCCAGGCCTGGCCAGGATGGAGCAATTAACGCAGTGCTCATCGAGTAATCACATTGACACAAACCTCTTACTCATCCTTCGGGATGAGTCCACTTCTCATTTTCCATTTTGCGAAACGCTTATTATCAAAACATCAATCCGCTAATCATGACATATGACCCGGATGTAGCCATTACACTCTGGCCCGAATACTTCGATATCAATCTGACGAGAGCACAGGGCAGAAGGCTTCCCAAGAATCTCTGCGTTCCCAACCCAGATCTCAACATTATCGCGAAAGGTGCGATTATTCTGGACATGGAGTATGAGATCTTAGAAAACATGTCATATCCTAAATTCTCCCGCGAAAAACACGGATGCGTCCGTGTCGAAAGGACAGATATGCCCAAAACGGAACTCATGACCAGGATAGGACAGATCTTGGTCCAGAATCAAAGGAAGTGAGCCCATGATAACTCCGCTGGATTCCAGAGTAATGGATGGAAACTCCGAGGCACTCGGCATACCTGTATCCGATCTTATGGATAATGCAGGAAAAGTTGTAGCCGACTTCATCAAAGAACACTATCCACAAGGAAACATCCTCTTTGTATGCGGCCCCGGAAACAACGGCGGAGATGGTTTTGCTGCCGCTCTTCTTTTGGATCCGAACAAAGTGACGGTAGCCCTCTTGAAGAAATCATCACACATACATTCCGAGATTGCCAAACAGAGGTATGCCAAACTCACCTGCAATGTACAACCTTACAGCAGCGAACTCTTCAACAATGCGGACCTCATCGTCGACTGTGCGCTCGGTACAGGGGTATTCGGAAAGATAAAAGAACCTTACAGGACCTTCTTCTTGGAGGCGAACGCTTCCGGAAAACCCATCCTTTCTGTAGATATGCCATCCGGACTCGGATCCGATGTTTGTATCTGCCCTCATGATACGATTACATTCCATGATATCAAAACTGGAATGAACGATGACAATTGCGGGAACATCCTTGTCGCCGATGTTGGAATCCCCGTGGATGCAATGAAATTCATCGGTCCTGGTGACATGCTCAGATACCCTATACCGGATGATAACAGTCACAAAGGGGAGAACGGAAGGCTCATGATCATAGCCGGAGGACCTTACTTCGGAGCACCAGTGATGAGTGCCATGGCAGCCCTCCGCACCGGAGCTGACATTGTCAGGCTCTACACGCCTTCCAACGTCTCACAGACCGTGGCTACATACTGCCCGGTACTCATGGTTACGTCCCTCCCGGGCGACCATATTACCTCAGAATCGGTGAATTTCCTCATCGATGAAAGTCAGAAATTCGATGCTGTCTTAATCGGACCGGGACTCGGAAGGGACCCCGATACTATGATGGCTGTAAAAGAATTCGTACAAAAGTGCTCCAAGCCATTGGTGATCGATGCCGATGGACTCCATGCCATTCATGGTTTGGAATTCGATAATCCTGTAGTCATCACGCCTCACAGAGGAGAGTTCCGCAAACTGAGTACAGAATTCGGAGGGCCAGAGGTCCTTGCACAGAGCATGAATGTAACCGTAGTGCTGAAAGGGCACATCGATACAGTCACCAACGGCAATGCCACCAGATACAACAGGTCGGGATCGGTCGCAATGACAGGAGCAGGAACAGGAGATGTCCTTTCCGGAACGGTGGCCGCTTTACTGTCAAAAGGATTAAACACGATGGATGCAGCCTCCGTCGGCTCGTTCCTCTGCGGAAAGGCTGGTGAGTACGCGTTCGAAGACAAGTCCTACGGACTCATAGCCACAGACCTCATTGAAGAGATCCCGCATGTGCTTAGGGACAACCTGAAATGAATGATCTCCAACCGGTTTACGGTATCCCCGCCCTCAAGGCAGACAACAACCTAGTCATATGCGATCTGCACATCGGTGTTGAATCGCATCTCAGAGCCAAAGGATTCCATCTGGTATCACATACAGATGATATGCGCAAGACTATTCTGGATGCTGCAGACGACAGCATCAACAAACTCATAGTCGTCGGGGACGTGAAAGATTCCGTCCCTGGCTCCACCAAGCAAGAGTATGCCGAAATACCGGATTTCTTTGAAAGCCTATTCGAACGTTTCGACTCGATAGATGTTGTAAGAGGCAATCATGACACTATGATCGAGGAATTCTTACCTGGAAGAGTCAGAATTCGCCCGGCTTCCGGTTTCAAGGTAGATGGCGTAGGTTTCGTCCATGGCCATACCTGGCCCTCTGAAGATGTGATGAACTGCGATACATTGGTAATGGGACATAATCATCCAGCCATGATGTTCAGGGACGGCGTTGGAAGACAGACCCAAGAGCCCTGCTGGCTCAGGGGGGATTTCATCAAGGATTCAGATGAGAAATACCCAAAGCTACCTACAGGCTTCATAGTAATCCCGGCGTTCAACAGGATGCTTGGAGGGTCCCCCATAAACTCCCTTGATGATGACTTATTAGGTCCCATTCTGAACAGCGACCTTTTGGACCTGGACAATGCTCATGCATATCTCCTCGACGGTATTGATCTGGGAAAACGTTCGGACCTGATGATCAAAGGAAGGGACTACAGCAAATTCAAGGACAATCCGCGGAAACGTGCCAAATACAGCTGAGAGCGGAGATTCTACAGATTGGCTGTTCTTGAATATTAAAAAAAGTAAGGGGGAGGGTTTCCCCTCCCGTGTTTTTACTCAGTTGCGAGTGATGGTGTCGTAGACAGATCCGTCTGCGTTCTTGATGACCGCAGTCAGAGGCATCTGTCCGGGCAGGCTGTGGGTTGCACAGGAGTTACAGGGGTCGTATGCCCTGAACGCCATCTCAACCATGTTCAGCAGACCGGGAGAGACCTCGAAGTTGTGGATGAGTCCCTTTGCAACCTTGGCAACGTCCATGCAGATGGGTCCGTTGTTGTTGGTTGTTCCGACGACCATGTTACAGGCGGTAACGATACCGTTCTCGTCGCAGATGTAGTCGTGTGTGAGTGTTCCTCTGGGTGCCTCGACACATCCGACTCCGCGTCCGCCGGCCTTGA
>DAXB01000020.1 GCA_002506175.1 Methanomassiliicoccaceae archaeon UBA113 | reverse complement strand
CCCACTGTTTTTCAGAAAGAGGCTGATTTGTCTCAATTACCTTTTTTGGTACAAATTGTATTTATTTACAATAAATACCTGGTACAAATTGTAATTATATACAAATAGTAACAACGTTATGAGTGATTATGCTGAAAAGAAAGGTATATGATGAATTGCTCGAATGGAAGAACCGCAAGCACAAGTGTCTGGTGATAAGCGGACAGAGACAAGTCGGTAAGACATACATCGTAGAAGCCTTTGCCAAAGCCGAGTACAAGCACCAGATAATCATCAACTTCCATGACTCTCCTCAGATGGAATCCATATTCAGCGGGGACATAACCGCACCGGAGATAATACGCAGGCTCACATTGAATTTCGGTATGGATAATGTCGTTGAGGGAGAGACCTTGGTGTTCTTGGATGAGATCCAGGACGGTAAACGTGCATACAGCGCATTGAAGCAATTATCGATCTATGGGAAGCTGGATGTAATAGCCTCAGGTTCCCTCCTCGGCGTCAGGGTACCTCAGTCTGATTACAGAACGGATGACGGCGAGAATGAGTGCCTCATCCCGATGGGATATGAGGAGATAATGGTCATGTATCCTCTAGATTTCGAGGAATACCTGTGGGCGCGTGGGGTTCCGGAGGATATCATCGCAGAAGTCAAAGGATGCATACGCGACAGGATTCCGATAGACGATCAGATATACCAAAGGCTGACAGGGCTGTTCAGGGAGTTCCTCATAGTCGGTGGAATGCCGGAGGCGGTTAACACTTTCGTGGAAACACTAGATTTCAGGCCTGTTAGCAAGATTCACGCTGAACTGCTGTCCTCATGCATCAGGGACATCAACAGATACAATGAAGGGAATGATCGTATCAAAACCGCTGAATGTTTCGATTCTATACCTTATCAGTTGGCCGATACTAACCGTAAGTTTATGTATTCCCGCATAACCGGGGGCAAGACCCGCAAATCCGCTGATAAATATATGGAGAATCTCCTGTGGATAAAAGGTGCTGGATACGGGGTTTTCTGTTATGGCCTGGAGCAACCAGCCCTCCCTCTAGGGAAATACGTTAAGAGGGATGTGTTCAAGGTGTATCTTTCAGATACGGGGCTTCTTCTCAATGCATACGGGGACAAGGCGCGTCTCGCCATCTATAATGGGGACCATTCCTACAATTTCGGCGCGGTTACGGAAAATGCTGTGGCTGATTGCCTGGTAAAATGCGGAAAGAAGTTGTTTTATTACAACAACAGCAAAGGGGAAGGGAAGATGGAGCTCGATTTCCTGTTGGATTTCTGGGACGGGGTTGCTGTGTTGGAGGTCAAATCCGGATCAAATCGCAGCGCGGCATCTCTTTCCAAAGTGGGCAATTACTTCCAAGTGGCAAGAAAGATAATGATAGAGGAATCGAACATATATGTCGATAAAAACGGTATAGAGCACTATCCGATATTTGCATCCGCTTTCATAACCAGCATGGACAGTAAACCGGATGGGCCCTCGTTCAACTGATGTAGTCAGCGGTCACGATTTCATATAACCGCAGGAACGTTCAGTGGGAGGAGCAGATGTCAGTCGAATCTGGCATTCCTTCAGAACAATACTTCATCATTATATGTCTGTGTTCCGATAATAATCCATGAAGCACGAGGCGTTGGTCCATACAGTGGCCATGCTGCTGTCGGCAGCTTTCGGATTGGCCGTAGGGCATCTCACGGGCATCGCCGTATCCGATTACCTCATCAGCGTCGCGTTGGCTGCGATGCTGTACTTCGTGTTCATATGCATCGATGGGAAGGCGTTGCGCGAAGCGTTCCTCAACCATCGTTTCACCGTTACGTCGGTGATCCTTAACTTCATCTGGACACCCTTCTTCGCGTTCGGTCTCGGATATCTGTTCTTCGCAGGGGACGTGGATGTGCGCATCGGACTGCTGCTGTGCCTTGCCGCACCGTGCACTGATTGGTATCTGGTGTTCACGGCCGCCTCCAAGGGGGATATGGCTGTGAGCAGTGCCATCCTTCCGCTGAACATGATCCTGCAGATAGTACTGGTGCCGCTCTATCTCGTAGTGATGTTCGGAGCGGATATCCATATGGAATCGTACGACCCGATCATCGTGTCCCTTCTAACATTGGCGGTGCCGTTCATTCTGTCGTTCACGGTGCGCCGCGCAGCCGTATCCAATGAAAGCATGCGCCGCATTCAGGACGGTTCGGCCGGCAACTCATCGTTGGGTCAGATCATATTCCTGTGCATAGCGGTCTTCCAGATGTTCCTCAGCTGTTCCTCTGATATCCTGGACAACATCCAGATGCTCGTGGAATGCATCGCGCCGCTGCTGGTCTTCTTCGTGGCTACTACTCTGATGTCCTTGGCCGTTTCTTCGAAACTCGGATGGGGATTTGATCAATCCACATCTCTGATGTTCGTCGTTCTGGCAAGGAACTCCCCGCTGATCCTGGCGATGATGTCGTCCCTGTTCCAGAACCAGCCGCTGGTGTTGGCCGTTTTGGTCATATGCCCGCTGATAGAGTTGCCGTTCCTGTCCGTCGCGAGCTATTTGAGAGGAAGGAAAAGAGAAGTGTTTTTGGGATGATCTTCTTGCTATCTCTCATGAAAAAGTATTAAATCGACGTAGGTGTCACTTCGTGTAGATCACAACGAAGCTTTTTCCTTTCACTATATCCTGAACGGATATGGTATTGAATCCCGCCTGTCTGCCGAGTTCCGCCAGTTCTTCGGGTTCGAATTTCTTGAAGCCCTTTTCCGTGTAACGCAGACTGTCCAGGAACTCTTTGGAGTATGCGACGTTGTAGAACGAGCATCCTGTCTTGAGCGTCCTGCGGATTTCCGAAAGGCCTTTTGCCGTATCGCTCCAGAAGTACACTGTGTTGATGGAGGTGACAGCATGGAAGTATTCATCCTCGTAACAGAGGTTGCAGCAGTCGCCTACCTTCAGGAACAGTTTCCTATCGTTCCTTGCGGCCCTGTTCCTCTTATCGGCCCGTTTCCTCATATCTTCTGAGATATCGATGCCGTGAAGCTCGGCCCCCGTTTTCCTGTACACCGAATTCAGCAGGTATCCGTTCCCATACCCTATGTCCAGTACGCGGTTTTCCGGACCGAGTTTGAGGAGTTCTACCGTCCTGTCGTACATCGGACGGTTGATGCGGTTCATTATGAAGCAGCAGATCATCCCTATGATGCCGTGCGGATTGCCGAACTGCGATCCGATATACTCAGAGAAGGAGTTCATCTGATATCTCCGTTCTGTGGAGGTATTCGTCATTATAAATATGCGAGTTTACGGTTCATCCTCATCTGACTATATTCTCGTCCAGGAGGAAGTTCGTGATACCGACCGTCGTTATCCCGAATCTATCCGTCCATGGTCTTTCGTTCCCGTTAACGATCAGTATCTTCATGAACGAATCATCGACACAATATGGTCGGATCTCGTGTCCGCCCACCTCACTCAATCCTCTCATCCTCTCCCGAGAAGAAATCGATTGCGGATAATTCCCTTATTCCGTCCTTAGTGAACCCCGATATTGCGCCGTCTAAGAGTATGACGGTCTTGCGGTTGTTGTCATCGATGGCCCTTAGGGGGGCCAATTCTCTCTGTTCGGTCTCATCATCATAATATCCGAGGCAAACCTGCCAGTATTCCTGCCTCCCGTGTTTCAATGTGACGAAATCGATCTCCTTGGAGTTCCATTTGCCGACCATCACCCTGTATCCTCTGCGGCTGAGTTCCAGATACACCATGTTCTCCAGGACTCTTCCTCTGTCCTTGCTGGCCATTCCGACCTCGTTGTTGCGCAGACCCTGGTCTACGGCATAGTATTTCGGAGTGGGATTGAGTGCGGCAGATCTCAGGTCATACCTGTCGACGCGATAGAACAGGCATGCATCCTGAACGAGAGACATATATTTCTCAACCGTACGCACGTTGATTCCGAGTTCTCTTGCTATGCCACTGACATTCACAGGGTTGCCGATATTCAGAAGGAGATGTCTGACCAGATTGTCCAGTTCCGTGTGGTTCCTAATATCACTTCTGCGGACTATGTCGTTGTTCAGGATGGAGTCGTACAGGTCTTTCAAGGCGGATGTGGCTGAGATTTCACCTTGTTCCGCGTCCACCGTAGGGAATCCGCCGTATTCGAAATATTCTCTGAAAACTGTCTCTCTGCTCCTCCCGTTCCTCCTGTAATCGCAGTATTCGGAGAATGACAGCGGGAGCATCCGGATCTCCACGTAGCGTCCAGTGAGGTATGTGGACAGGTCGGAGGAGAGTATGTGGGCGTTGGAGCCTGTTATGTATATGTCTGCTTCCGTATCCACCATCAGAGCGTTCACAGACCTCTCCCATTCATCGACCCTCTGGATCTCATCCAGCATAACATAAAAGCGTCCTTCGCTCGGGACTGATTTCATAAGGTACTCACTCAGTGCCGTGTAATCCTTTATCCAATTGTACTTGCTTGATTCGAAATTGATTTGGAGGATCTCTCTGTTATCCACACCAGATTGCATCAATTTTTCACTGTATTGGTTCAGCAGCGTAGATTTCCCGCATCTTCTCACGCCGGTCAGGACTTTGATCAAATCGGTGTTGTCCTTGAATGCTTCAAGCCTGGACATGTATTGGGGACGTTCTACAAACTTATGTACCATAATACAACATATTGTCAAATATATTTGAATTATTGTATTGTAGTACAATATTTATGATTTTTTCATGTTAAATATGTATTACAATACATAGAAATCACCCGCATAATCATACTAAACCCGATTGGATGATTGGTTTCAAATGCTGCACAGAAAAAAGTGAATCAGAAGTAGGCTGCATGTAGCGGTGTTAGTTTTTACCCAGATTGGATGAAAACGATCTCATGATGATACAATTAATTCAGCATCGGAATCTCATAGATTGTGGGAACAACAGTTTCGACATCAAACTTAAAATGGCGGGAGAACATGGTAACCGTATGGCTTTCGACTATAGCAAGGTGACGTAGCAGTCGACAATATAGTCAGGAAGCTCTCGCCGCAAGCCGTCATACTTTTCGGTTCCGCATGCAGGGGGACCGCAGACGATGACAGCGACATCGATCTCCTGGTGATCATGGAGACCGATTTGGACAGGACTGACAGGTTCGCCCTGGCCAGGGGTGCGGTGGGATGTATCGGCATGCCCGTTGACGTCTTGGTTTACACGCCGGAGGAGTTCGCCAGAGAATCTGTAAGATTCGGCTCGTTCGTGAAAGAGGTAGTGGACACGGGCAGGTTCGTCTATGGATCAGCCTGACGGCAATTCCCTCAGGGGTAGGGCAGAGCGCGATCTGTTCGTAGCGATGCTGATTGCTAGACCGATGATGAGATGACAGGCATCATCTGTTATCACCTCCAGCAGTATGTGGAGAAGAGTGTTAAAGCGAAGTTATGCGACCTGAACATACCTTTCAGGAAGACCCATGATATCAGACAGCTGCTGAGATTAATTCCAGGAGGAGACTTTCCAGACGATCTTATCGATGGGGCCGAGGCACTGACCAGTTACTGTGTGAGTACAAGATATGATAGTTACGACCCTCCTAAAGAGGAGATGATCGGAGCATTCGGAGTTGCTGAGAGAATCGCATCCATGTGTGATTTCTTATGATCCCGGAGTAGTTTACAGATATGCAAATCACTTGCTTGCTGCATGTAGTGATATCCGTTCTTAACCATGAACAGCAAACACGACAGCATGGACACAGATATCGCACAGAAGCTGCGCAGCAGACTCCCTGATAACAAGAAGGCTATAGAACCGAAAGCATCCTACGAGGGCGATGCTCTGGTGATAGGATGTCAGAGCTGCAGATACAATCCGGATCCCGGGTCGGACGAATGCCTCACATGCATGGTTGACAGCATGTCAAGGATGAGCGGATGCGAAAGGATCATCCTCAGGACGGGCAAGGATATCGAGATATCCGGGAAATCAGGCAGCACGATAAGGAGGATCGCATCTATCAAGAGATGGTCCGTTCCGATGACATCCAACGGTTTCAAATGCAGGAAGTGCGGCAGATCCAGAGCGGCGGTGATGGACAAGGTGTGGAAGGGGTTCCCGGAGTTCCATTTCGACAGCGTCTATGAGACCATCGATGCTAAACCAACCGAGCCCGAATGCTCCAAATGCCTTAGATCAACAAGGAAGGCCGTGGAGCAGATGGAGGCCGATCTGGAGTCGGTCAGGAAGTCGATGACGGAGGGGACAATGTGACTACCAGCATCGCGACGTTCAAGCCATCCGCTCTGGAGCCGATACACATACCGCATCCCGAGGAGCTGACCTCTTTCGACGACCTCAGGACGGCATACGGCAAGATAATCTCAGGCGACATCAGGATAAAGCCCTCATACACGGACTGCTGGGTGATGAATCCGTCCGACGATCTGAAGGTAACCGTCAACTACAGGACGCCCTACTGCGGCGTCACCGTAGGCATGGCATTGAACGGCGAGGCCGAGTACGATATTCTTCCTCTGGAGTACGCATACCCGGACGGCCTCAACAAGATCGTGTACGGGATAATCGAGGATATCCGTTCCGATTACAGGAAACGCGGGGGGAGGCTCGACAGGGATTCCGTCATAGGCGCCGCGAGGACCTATGTGGTGGAGAGGCTGGATGAGATCGAGGAGGTCTGCGGCGATGGCTCAGACATGGACAGTGTCGTGGACGACATATGCAACATAGTCCACAGGTACTCCGTCGGAGCGGGGATATTCGAGATACTGCTCACGGATCCCCATATAGAGGACGTCTACCTGGATGCCCCGTGCGACAGGAACCGCATATATGTCACGCTGAACGGAATAGAGGGGCTGAACTCCCACATCAGGTGCAGGACGAATCTTATGGCCGAGAGGAGGGAGGTGACGAACCTCATAAACATCCTGAAGAAGAGCAGCGGTCTCAGGTTCTGCCAGGCCAACCCCGTACTGGAGACGGATTTCCCCGAGTTCGAGGCGAGGGCCACCGTCATGGGATACCCCATGAGCCCGGACGGCGAGGCGATAGCGATAAGGAAGCATTCGGTGAGGCCGTGGACCTTGAGCAGGCTGGTGTATAACGGGACAGTGGACCCTAGGGCAGCAGGCATACTGTCGTTCCTCGTCGACAACCGTTCGACGTTCCTGATATGCGGGCCGAGAGGGGCAGGGAAGAGTTCGCTGCTATCCGCATTGTTGTTCGAATTCGGAACGGACCAGAGGATACTGACTATCGAGGACACCATAGAGCTTCCGGGGGATCAGATGAGGCGCATGGGCTACAAGGTCCAGTCGATACTCATCGATGACAGGATGAGGGGCGATCAGCAGTCCCGTTCGGACGAGGCGCTCAGGGTGTCCCTCAGGATGGGGGAATCAGCGATCATCCTCGGGGAGGTCAGGGGGGAGGAGGCGAGGACGCTCTACCAGAGCATGAGGGCCGGACGCGCCGGCAGCTCCATCATGGGAACGATACACGGCGATTCCGCGGAATCGGTGTATCAGAGGGTTGTATCGGACATGGGTGTCACCCCGGAGGCGTTCATGGCGACGGATGTGGTGGTCACGCTGGGCACGGTCAGGGACAGGAGGACCGGGCATCTGATAAGGAGGCTGAACGAGATCGTATCGACAGGGGAGAACCCGGGGGAGTTCATCGACATCAGCGACACGGAGAAGCTTATCGAATCGCCTGCGATGGAGCGTGTGCTGAGATCCTCCCAGCTGGGGAAGAAGGATATCGCCAAGGAGATCAGAGCGAGATCGACGATGCGCCTGCTGCTGGCCGAGGCCGGAAGGACCGACGAGAAGTACCTGGGTCCCGATTGGATCCTGGCTGCCAACGACGTGCTGTCGAAGTGCAACAGGAACATGACGGCGGAGGCCATGGTCGGGGAGCTCAGGAAGCGTATGGGTCTGGAGGAGGTATGATAAGATGCTCATGTTTTAGATGAATCCTGCCATGTATATCGGGATATAGGTGATGCGACCGTCTACGAAGATGTTCTTCGTGCAGACTACATACGCACAATCAACATCCTTGGAATGCTTCCTGAGGAACTTGTCAAGGGAGACATGAGATTTCTCCGTTGAGGATTTGACTTCTATCGGGATGACCTTCAGTCCTTTGGATACCAGGAAATCTACTTCATAGAAGTGCTTCCCATCCGTTTTGGGGAACGTATGGTATCTTGGCATGTGGCCTGACGACACGAGTGCCTGGGAAACGGCGTTCTCGTATACGTATCCCAGGTTAGCCGGGAGCCTTCCTTTGACAAGTTTCTCGTAGATTATGTTGTCCGATATCTTGTTGTCGTAGAAGCACAGTGTCACGAAAAGACCAGTATCTTCGAGGAACATCTTGAAGAACGAGGGGTCGAGGGCCCCAGACATCCCGATCCGAGGGTCGTTGGCATGGTAGCACAGCTGTACCGTTTTAGATTCCCTCATCTCTGAGAAAGACTGACTCTCACCGCTCATGTTTTTACCTGGGTTACTGTCGGTCAATCTGTACCTTCTGCTTTCCCTAGACAATTCTGACGGTATCATGCGGAAGTACTCCCCCAGCATTCCGCTGGGATCGATCTTCGCAAAGTCATCCATGTAGAGTTTGATGAGTGTTCTTTTGATACGGTCTATATCGAGGTAGCTAGATCCATTCACAAAAGCTTCCACCGCCTGCGGCATTCCGCCTACTGCGATATATTCCCTGTAATCGCGCATCATAGCGTTGTGGACCGGATCATGTAGAGGTTCTCTTTGCTCGAAGTTGTATTTGAGTAACTGCAAGGTGTTGTTTCCACAGGCCCATAGGAATTCCTCAAAGTCAAGCGGATGCAACTCCAGATGCTCTTCCTCGCTGGGAATGACGATATCTCTGACGTTCTTTTTCATGGATATCAGTGAACCTGTCTCTATGAAGTCGTAGCGGCCGTCCTTCACGAGATGTTTGATGGCTTCTCTGGCCCTGTTGAAGTTTTGGATTTCATCGAATATTATGAGCGTATCCCGCTCTATGAAATTGACCCCGGTGTAGAGCTGGAGGCCGCGGTACAATCTATCTAGATCGGAGAGGTCGGAGAACAGTCCGTTGATGTCCTTGTCCGCTTCGGAAAAATCAATGCGCACCCAGGCCCCGTATTCGTTTGTTGCGAATGTTTCGCAGATTGTTGTTTTTCCAACGCGTCTTGCACCCTCTATCACGAGAGCAGTATTTCCGTTAGAGCGCTGTTTCCATTCTAGCATCTCCTGATATAATTTGCGTTTGAATAACGTCATAATCTGGCCTGTACTTGATGTTATGTTTCCCCAGTATTTTATTATAACGAATTCTCTGTTCCCCCAATATTTTTAGTTTACAAATATCACGTTTCCCCGATATTTTCAAAACCCATTTTCCCTGTTCCCCCGGTATTTTCGATGCGTGTAACAAGTCGGTCTGACCAGAAAAAAATATTCCTTATCAGGATGTAGGCTTCATGCAGTAATCTATATTTTTATCGCAAGCAGACGAGACATAACGCATGGACACACGCATCCCGAAATCTACCAATATGGTGTACCCGGATAACGAAGCGGCATTCGAACCTGAACCGTACATCATCGGCCCTATGCAAACACAGCATCCCGAGAGGCTATGACCATGGACGTAAGGAGGCTTGTGAACGAATGCCCCGCAGTCATAGGCGTATTGACATCCACGATCGAATCGGGGGGTTCGATAGATACCGCGATAAGGTCCATGGCGGAGGGGGGTCCAAAGCATTCCAAGAGGCTGTTCACCGATGCGGTGCGGGACACGGACACCAAATCGTCCATTTCGTTGACGGCTTCGTTGTCGTCGAAATTGTCGGATCTCCAGAAGGAGGCATCCGGTTATAGGAGGGCGGTCATGATGGCGGTATCCGCATCGGAATCATCGGACGAATACGAGAGGTCACGCATGCTGAGGGATGCTGCGCAGATAGCCCTGGAGGCGGTCAAGGGGATGGGTGATGAGTACGGAGCATCCCTCACGGTCCCATGTATGACCGTGTTCGGGATAGGAATAATGATGCCAATGATCCTGATGTCGGTGCTGCCGATGCTCGGCATAGGCGGCATGTTCGGAACGGGGACGCTGGATGACGGGATGATCGTGATGTCCACACTCGTCCTGATCCCGGCGGTCATCTTGGTCGTATCCCTGTATCTGAGAAGCAGGAACCCGTTCCTATCGGAGTCGTTCTCCATGAGGGATCTGAGGTATACGATCCCTGTCCTGGGGGCCGTCCCGCTGGGGTTGGTCGCAATGCGTTTCACGGCAGATTCCACAGTCATCCTCCTGTTGTCGCTGGCTCCGGCATGTGTCTGCGGGATCATCGTGATGGCCGGGGACATGATAGAGAGCAGGCGTACGAGGGCGGCCGAGCAAGCATTGATGGATTGCGTGTTCGACATCGGGAACAGGATGCTGGGCGGGACGAACTTCGAGACGGCCACGGTGGAGGCATCGGCGGTGAGGAGGGAGTCCGAGCATGTCTCGATGATGCTGTCCAGAGAGTACGCACTGAGCAGAGGGGATGTCCGCGCGGCCGTATCGTCCGCGGTCGGACCGGTATCCGGGGAGATGTCCGCTGCACTGTGCAGCATACATGCATGTGCGGATAAGGATAGTGAAGATGCGGGGAGATTGGCCGTCACGCTCGGGAAGCAGTTCCAGAGCAGGAACGCTGCGAAGAGGGATCTGGAGCTGAAGCTCAAGTCCACCACAGATATGATGGCCGGAACGGCTATGTTCTTCAGCCCTCTCGTCCTCAGTTTAAACCGATTGAGGCTGAAACCTATCAGTTGGATGTGTCAGGCATCCGATAATGCTGTACCACAGCAGAAGAACGATATCCGTCTTCTCCGGAGACGATATTGATTTTTTGTTTATTAAACCGATGGAAAAGGTAACTATCGATCAAGAGTTGTTAATCAAACGTTTGAAATCTATTAATTGATATGATTCATTACTTTTGTTATTGGTATTGGGATAATAAAATGGTTCCACAGGGTTCTACATACCCCCTGTGGATGAATTAGTTTATGCGTCATTTAGTAGTGTATACAGGGCACTTTTTGAAATCTCAAACTAATCTCCATATAGGTTACTGTTTGGATTCATGTATACCCACATTCTATCGGATTTGATACAGATTGTGATTTTTTCATTTCTTTTGTTTATTTCAATATATAATTCACTACCCTTCCAAAAGGATACAGCATCATTGGGGTTCATTTAGCCTCCGATTGTTTGCCATTGCAATTTCGTGACTTCTCTAATATCCAGCGTGGATGAATATTAGAATTAAGCACCGGCGGTAGGCTTACAACGAGCAAGACACACTAGATAATTCGAATAAACGCACTACTAACATAATCTCGACTATGATATTGTTCTTTCATCCGAGTTTTAGTAGACTGTTATCCGTTTTCCTTGTTTACTTGATAAACCTCATTGTAAGAGATATTTGCACGAGAGCTATTTTACTCTCGTCTCAACACTGAACGGCAAACATGGAGTGGGTTTGCCTCTGGAGAGAATTCATTCCAATTCTCTTCACGTGTTTGCTTTGCTCCCCCATACAACATTGTGTTGGCTACACGCAATCAAAAGATCGCCAGCGTTTCCAAGCTCCAATCTCGTTATCAAAACAAGCTATTATCATTATATAAATGCGCCGTTTGAACTTTCTGATTTATGAGCTATTCAGCTTTTTCAAAGTACCCTATGTCGAGGCTCCATTAAGCAAGGAATCCGTCGATGAAATCATTGGCCTCATCCGTGTAGCATGGGTCGACAGCCAGATAGCATCTCACCGTCGAATCGAAGTCCTGATGGCGCATCATCCTTTGGATCGTGTTCCTGTCCACGCCTTTCTTGTTCATGGTGTCTGCGTACAGTCTTCTTGCATTGGTCGCGGTGATCCTGAACCCTGCCTTTTCTGACAGTCTCTGCATCATCTTCTCGATGCCCTCCTCTGTCATCGGCTTCCCACAGTATCTGTTGCGGTACACGAACAGGTGGCATTCGGACGCATCGCCGTATTCGGAGATCACCGAATCGCGGTACTTCAGATAATCATCCAGCGCATCTTTGGCTGGGTCGGTCAGGCGCACATAGTCGTGGCTGTCCGGATCTAACCTGCGGGAAGGTACCTTAATGTACCCTCCGTCGATGTCATCGAGCCTGATGGATGCAAGCTCGTTCCGTCTCAGCCCCATCGTTGCGCACATGACCAACGCCAGCTTCTCGTCCGGATCCGCGACCGACAGGGCTGTGCGGTACTGCTCCTTGGTTAGGAACATCCTCTTGACCATAGGGCGGTTGAACATTATCTTCATGTCAGAGTACAGGTCCTTCCCGGTGACCGTCCTGACGAACAGGCGTATCTGGTCCATGTAGCCTTTGACCGTCCTCTCTTTCACGGAGTCGGACATCGCTGAACGGTACGTCCTCAGGTCATCGGATGTTATCTCCCCGATGGGTTTCTCCCCGACGATCCTGACCAGGTTCCTCAGTGCGGCGTTCAGTGTGTTGATCACCGATTCGGGGTCGCGGTACTCGTTGTGTTCGAGCCATGAACGATATTGCTCCACCTCCGCTTGGTACGGCTGGGGCTGGCGGGGTACGCTTCTCGGGTCGGATTCCGATTCATGGGGGTTCTCCCCGTACAGGTACTCGCACAGATATCCTGCTGCAGTTCCGGATCTTCCGTTGAACCTGTCCCCGCGGTCCCGGGATATGCGCTTCAGATCTTGGTAGAGCGACGGTCCGTACGAACGGATGTCGAACCAGCCCTTCTCTCCGAGAAGGATGCACAGGTTCTCCTTCAGATGCTTCCTGAAGTATGCCCTGTCGGTGTCGGTGACGCTCTTGCGGTGAGTCCACAGGTCGAACATGTCCAGCACATCTCCGAACGGGAACTCGTAGAGCATGTGTCCGTCTTTGAGATAAGGCGGGTATCTGGTGGGTACGATGTGATCGGCCGGGTTGGAACCGCAGCAGTAGGCGAGGAACTTCCCGAAGCATGACAGGTCCTCCCTGTCCTTCTTCCCGAAGTCCGGTATGCGTTCCACGATTGTGTCTATGACCGTCCTGTCGATCTACTTCAGCGACGAGACCCTGTCGCCCGACATCGCATATGACATCATGCGCTTGATCCCGCGGATGTATGCGTTCGCCTGTGCATCGGAGAGCCTTGAAGCCATGAGGTGTTCCCTGTAGGAATACAGTTCTGATTCGTAATCGATGCCGGACGGTATCGGATGGCTCTGTCTGATTGGGATGGCTTCAGTCATTCAATCCCCCCGTGAAGCTCCTCGGTCACACGCCTCATGGCTTCCTCCACTGTGCATTCGGTGGGGTTTAGGTAGCAGTCCGATGTGGTGGAGAACGATGCATGGCGCATCTGTTCGGCTATGGCCTCCTCGGTCAGTCCTGATTCGTACAGCAGGGTGGCGAAGAATCTGCGGAGACTGTGCGCGGAGAAAGGTATCTGGGTGCGTTCGGAGAGTCCGTGGATAAGCTCGTTCATGGAACTCTGGTCCATCGGGGTTCCGGGTCTGATTCTGCGGCGTATCAGAAGATGACCTTTCGAATCGTCCCCGTAGATCCACAGGATGCTCTCGCGTTCCTTCAGATACTCTGATAATGCGTTCTTCACGGATTTGGGCATGGACATCTCCTTGACCAGTCCGTACTTGCCGTGGCCCTTTCCGCGTACGGTGATTGTGTCGGTCCTGATGTCGTCCATGAGTATGCCGACCATCTCGGTGCGTCTCAGACCCATTGCTCCGCCCAGCGCGAGGACCAGTCTTTCCTGCGGGTTTGCAGTGTTCCAAAGTTTCTTGAAGTCCTCTTTCGAGAGGTACTGGCGCATCGGGACGTTCCTTCCGAACCTGAACGTGTAGCCCCGGCAGATATCTTTCCCGGTGGAGAATATGATCAGATTCTTCATCATCAGGAACTGGTGCTTGGCGGTGGAGCTGCGGAGGTCCATGTACATCTCCTTCCTGTATCTGCGCATGTCCTCCTCGGTGATCTCCGAGAGCGGTTTCTCATTCACGGACCTCCCGAACCTCCTGGCTGCGCTCCTGAGACTGGCAATCCTCTCGTCGATCCCGCGGAAGCCCTCCTTCTCCATCCACCGCCTGTACTGTTCGATCTCCTCCGCGTAAGGGTAGTATTTCCCTTCCTTCGGTTCCCTCGTGTCGATGTCCTCGTATGGGTTGCATCCGAAACGGTACATGCAGTAGATCCCGAACGTCCTGAGGGTCTTGGTCCTGTACTGACGGACCATGTACTCCGTCAGAGGGACAAGTGCGCTGTAGAAATCGGGGGTTATCTGCTCGATTTTGAAGTACCCCTTCTCTCTGAGAAGGAGACGTATGGCTATCTCGAACACCGATACCGCGTTGTCTATGTCCTTGGGGTAGTAGCCGATGGATGCCAGATGGTTCCCGAACGCTTGTGATTCTTCAGGGAAGGGGAACTCATAGACAAGGTGTCCGTCGACGGTTACGGGTATCGACTTCGGCTGGTAGATCGGATCGACGGGATTCCTTCCAGTCTCGTAGGCGATGAAGCGGCCGAAATCGACGGCGTGCTTCTTCTTCGTTCTCTCTTTCAGATCGGTGCCGTCAAGAACGTTCTGAACCTGTTCCGCGGTTATCCTGTCGAGAGGTATGGATCCGAACCTCTGGAAGAGGAGTCTTGAGATGATATTGATTGACGATTGGTACGTTCTCAGGGTCCTTTCGTTGTATCCGATGCTTCCGAGGTATCTCATGAACCCGGTACTATCGTATTTATAGCCCGAGCTTTTACTGATTTCTGTCATTCGATCATATCCTATGACCTTGCCCGTTCTCTGCTTCGAAACTAAGGACGGGCATGCACTTTTTGTGTAATGTCAGGTCAATGTATTGTCATAATCCACGAAGTATTTAAAATATTGTAATTACCGATTATTATTCGATAATTACAATATAGAATATTTTGATTGAAAATTATCAGAGACATCATTCCATTTTATACTCGGTAAATGATGTACGAATGTGAGATTCAAGATATCCAAGGAAAGGTACGCCGTATGCGAGGCGATCGTGGACTCGGGGGAGTTCACATCCGTTTCCCAGGTTCTTGATTTCGCCATGCATGATTACTACTACCACCTGACCGTGGACGGTGGGAAGATAGAGTTCATCAGGCGTTCCCGGTCTGCGGATCTGGTGGTCGAGAAGGATCTCACTCCCAAGCGTGCAGTGGTGGACAAGCTTGCCGAGATGATGGGGCTAGAGATCATAGTCCTGGCGGATTATGCTCTGGAGTATTACTTCCAGCGTCGCGGCATTGTCAATCCCGACGGTTCATACGACGTTTCAAAGATTCAGCCTCTGTGATTGTGTATTTGAGTTGGATGTATATTCCAAGTCAATATAAACTGTTTAAAGTAGGATTTAATCAGTTCTGTGGATTAACGAATCGTGAATCATAACCGCTTAACGCTTTTACTGTGCGATTCGTTGAACGAAACGATTGGTTATCAGTGAAAGCGGATAATCATCGCGACATGTTAGCGCATCACTTTCTGAATCCCGAGGACCCTTACTTCAGGAGCCATCCGGGTGTTGTGCCTGAATTCGAGCTGCTGCAGCAGAAGCATGTGATGTCCATCCTATTGTATCTGGGCGAGCATGATAACGTCACCAAGACAGAGATCTACACGATCATGTCGAACACCAAGAACATGAAGCAGAGACTGATCGATATGAGGGATGAAGGATGGATAAGGATGGATTCCAGGGTGAAGCAGGATTCCGCTGTGATCTCTCTGACGGAGAAAGGGGCGGAGATGGCGGTTTCGCTCAGGCTTCTGAGGGATGTTATCAGGAAACAGGATTGATTTCTGATTGGTTCACGATGTAATCCTTCAGTGTAAGCTCTAAAAAGATTAGATTAATGATGAATCTTTAAGAAGCGTACATGAGTCATATCTGATCATGTTCGAATCATTACGCAGGAAGAAGTACACAGAGGAAGAGGCAATGAGGATGCTCTTCGAGGATCCGAATGCCGTGACAGTACTGAAAGAGCTTGATTACGGTGGATCGTTCACGGAGGAGTATCTGCGTGAGATAGTGCCGGAACCGGATAAGATCGGGGAGACGATGAAGCTGCTCACGGAATTGGGGCTGGTGAACGGGGAGAGGTATTGAAACTTAAGGTCATTTGCCAATAGATCTGACCTCGCCTTTTGATTGAGCCAACCGAGGATTAATTGCAATAGGGCAAAGCAATAGGTGCTCCGGCGAAGTTTGATATGTATGCACCAAAGCATATTCAGAACTGGAGCAGACTTTTCCATCCCCAAAGAGAATATACCTGCTCCTATCGGTCTGCAGGGTTATCGTGTATTATCTGTTCGAAACGGGTGTTTTGGATCTGGTCAACACGCTCAAGGTGAATGGCGTGCCCTTGGGCCGCATGGTTATTGTCATGTACGCACATCTTGGATGGGTACAATTTCATGACTAAGTGCTCCGAATCCTATTTTTTCGATTTGGAGTGTTACAAATCAAAAATATAGATCAGGGAAGCCTTCCGACTTTTCGGATTGGATGAACCTAAAAGCGGCAGGATCTTGACCTGATGCAGTATATAATCCGAAAAATAGGTTGGGCTGACATCTCGGAGGGGTTTTCGACAATATCCTGTCCGATTATGAAGGAAATGGTTCGGGATGACCTGATTCTGACACCGAAACATAGGCAGAACATCTATCCGAAGACATTGTTTCAGCGTGAGCTATCGATTAGGCAAGTAGAGGATGACCTTGGATGGCTTTCTTGACTGAGACAAGTGGCGAGGTCAGATCATATATCAACATAGACTGGGTTTTTTAGTAGGTCAGGTTCGAACTCTTCGGTGTCGAAGATCTGGGGGACATTAATACGCCCGATATTTGAGGATGTAGTTCATAATCCTGATTTCGGGTGAAACCATCTTCTGTATTTAATTAGCAATATTCGATGTCATCGTCTTCTGGTATCATCTTTTCACGCTTAATATCTGGGAGAACAAAAGTACCTGACTGTGTTTCCCACATGGATCTATATAGTCCCGGCATGGCTATTAGTTCATTATGAGTTCCCTGGGCTTCCACAATACCCCTATTTAGGACAAATATTTTGTCACAACGTTGTATGGTGGATAGTCTGTGTGCTATAATTACAACTGTACAGTCAGTTTGATTATTGAAAACACGATCATACATTTCTTTTTCTGCCATGAAATCTAACCCACTTGTTGCCTCATCCAATATTATTAGTTCTGGATTCTTGATAAAAGCTCTGGCAAAAGCAAGTCTTTGTTTCTCTCCGCCTGATAAGTTGTTTCCAGCTTCTTCCAGATATGTATCTAAGCCTTGAGGCATACGGTTTAAAAATAGGTTGCACCCAGCCTCGGAGCATGCTCTTTCAATATCATCTTCTGAAGTAGATTGATTAGCAATTAGGATATTATCTCTTATTGTGCCACTAAACAGCCCCACATTTTGCTGAATATATGCAATTCTCTTTCTATAATCATAAATATCAAGATCGTTCAAAGAATTGCCGTTGATTACGATATTTCCATCGTCAGGAACCCACAATCCAGAAAGGATGTTGCACAGAGTAGATTTCCCGCATCCGCTTTCACCCACAATTGCAATTCTTGAGCCTTTTGGAATGTTAATATCTATGCCGTTCAACACTTCTTTCCCTGTGCCGTATTTAAAATGGAGATTGTGGACTTCAATATCTCCATAGAGTGAGTCGGCTATTTTTTTTCCATTGAACATCTGTTTTTCTTCTTCAACTTGAAAAAGTTCATTCAAACGTTTAAGGGCGATATCTGCTTCCTGGAATTGATATTGCAATCCGACTAAATTACTAACTGGGCCTGTAAAATATCCGGACAAAGCGGAAAATGCCATGAGGGTACCCAATGTTATCTCACCAGCAATCACCAGGCCGGCTCCAAACCACATCATGAACATTCCGCTGAATGCGGATATAGTAGATGCAAAGGTGCCCTGATAATTAGAAAGTAGATTCGCTTTAAAACCGATGCGAAGAGTCTCAATGTATTTGTCTTCTATGTTCTCCATAGTCATGTTCTCAGCTGCATTGGATTTTACAGCCGCTATCCCCTTAAGAGAATCAATCACGGTCGAATTTAAGGATGCACTAGCAATCATAGATTGACGGTTGATCTCCTTGTATGGTTGTTTGAAGAAATAGACTAAAATGAAATCAACTGTTAGAAAAGCTACGGTTATTAAGAACATCGATCCGTTTATTGTGAATAGGACAACTCCGGACAATATCGCAAAGACGATATCTACCGCAACAGTCATTATTATACTGGATGCGATAGAAATGATCGTGCCGGTATCTTGGAACCTTGTTATGATGTCTCCTGTTTTTCTTGAACCGAAAAACTTCATCGGTAGATTGAAAATGTGGCTATAATACCCAATCATCATCGGTATGCCGATTTTTTGCGACAGATACAGTACCATATGCTGACGTACCGCTGAAAGGGCTACACTAATAAGTGAAACCCCCAAGAATATTAGGCACAGGACAGATAGTTGATCTTTCAGATAGTTTGGTATTATTTCATCTATAAGGATTTTGGTGAAAAATGAAGATACAATACCTAATAATGTTAGTATTAGGCCGATAGCTATGGCGGTTATGAACAGTTTCTTATGCACCATAAGCATAGATACTATCTTACTCAGGGAAGATTTTGAGTCGATCATGGACGCGACAAAATTCTCTGTCGGTTTTAGAAGTATCATGATATTATCGAAATCTTTCAGAAATTCATCTTTAGGGATCTTTCTTTTCCCCTCGGCTGGATCCAATACGTGGACATAATTATTTTCGATTTTTGTTAAGACCATGTAGTGAGGTAATCTTCCGTCAACCAGTACATGAACTATGGCGGGCATCGTATAATTCCCATCAAGAAAATCATTATCAGATATTCTAATCGGTCTGGAAGTGAATCCGAGTTTCTCAGCACCTTTTACCAGTCCACCTATACTCGTCCCTTCCACAGTAGTTCCACAAATATCTCTGAGTTTTGTTAGGGTTATCTCGTGTCCATAATACATACTGATCATGGCTAACGCGGCCACTCCACAGTCTGTGGATTCAATCTGTCTTATGAATGTGTATCTTCTCATTCGCCCAATCCCATTTGTTCTAAAGCCCATCCTAACCAACTTTTTTCAGCATAAATTATGCTGCACTCTGCTATCATTCCTTCTTTGATGCTTATTTTTTCATTATCATTTGATAGTTTGATAACGACCTGATAGCAAGGCGTTTCATTTACTACATATGTGGAAAGGCTTATCGATTCCACACACCCATCTAATGTACCATATCTGCTCTCGGAATATCCTAGTATAGAACACCTTATTTTCGTATCGGTGTCGATATATGAGCGATATGCGGCAGGAAGAGATATTTTGATGGTTATGGGTTCATCATTGTTTTGCAGTATCATGGCGATATTCGTCTGTTCAGTTACGTACAGCCCCTCGTATAGAGGATTTTGATAGTAAAGGTATCCGGATCTAGAAGCTTTAACGCTACATTGATCGAGCTGCATTTTTGCGAGGTCTCTGTTATGGGCATATTGTTTGTATGATGGTTCATAATTCTGAATATTAGATTCAGCATTGTATACATATTGGAGAATGATTGCTTTTCTCTGTTCGGGTAGAGGTTCTATTTCGCCATGTTTTTCTTCGTATTGTTGTAAAAAGCCCTCACTGTCAAAGCCGTTGAGTTCAAAATTTCTTTTGAAAGCATCTTCATCAAATTCAGTACCGTCATCAATCGACTTTTGTCTGGCTATTTCCAATGCCTCATCCAATGCCTCTTGCTTGGCATTGTTTAAGGCATCATCTCTTGATTTGATTTCTGTTTCATACTGTTTCTCAACATCCTGAACTTCTTTGAGGAAATTATTGTATTTGTAGTAGAGTAACCCGTCCGTTCTTTCATTGAACGGATTTTTATTGGATGTATTAGAGTTGGTTTGTTTATTTTCATCATATTTCTGGACTGCATCTTTCAGCAATACATTTTCATTTATCAATCCAAGGTAATAGTTAGCAAGATCCGAATACGCATCTAATTGTTCGCTGATTGTAGGGTTGTCTATTGTTAGAACTACATCTCCTTTTTGGACAAAAGTGCCATCTTGAATCATCAGGGAAGATATCGGCCCGGACATTGTGGTAGATATGTATGTTACCTCACGATAATCAACGGTTCCCTGTATATGGAGAACATCTTCTTTCGTTTCCTGAGATGCATAGAATATTACTGACCCTAGTACAATCAGCGTGGCGATAAGGATAACGTAAAGAATCGTCGGGGGATTCTTGTCATAAATCAATTGGCTGTTTCTAAGTTCCGATAGGTTGTACTCTTTCATTATATCAAACAATCGGTATAAAAACATCGGCAGTTATTTCATTCTCGGATTCGTTTAGGTACACTGTGATGTTCTCTTTTTTGAGAGAGATGCCATGCTCGTAAGCATACACTCCCATTTTTTCATAAACATAATGGAGATCTTTTAGAGAGCATGTATGTCTGGAATAGAGACATGGCCCTACTTTCAAAAGAGCCTGGGTAGCTATCTCGCCATCATCATAAGCTTTGTTAAATCCAATTACAATGTATGATTCGATTTTGTTCATGACATCGGACATTTTCACTAGTATTGTTTTTGGTTCTTTCTGATTTTCAGTGNNACCCACTGAAAATCAGAAAGAGGCTTGTTTTTGGTGATGTCGATACAGACCCAGTGGCCTTTATACGACTGATGACGTTCAGCACATCGTTGTCAGAAGGGGAGAGCTGATAAATTAAAGCGTTGCGACATATGAAATTCTTTCCCTCATCAATAGTTATTTCTCTAATATTATCAACCCTCATTTTGTTTTGCGGTTTTTACGATACGATAAAAAAGCGCAACCAATGTTACAACTATGAAATCCGTGCATGTGTATACTATCGGCCCTAAATACACCTGCGACAATTCAATGTATCCAGATTGTATTAAAACATTGTATGCAAGCATCGATGAAAACAAGACAATCAATAGAATCGCGAGGGTTACTCTTGTATAGATGTTGTTCTTCCATGCATGATATACTAATATGAAAGTTATGGCGGCCAATATCACCAATACTGTGATCGACTGTTGTTCCATTGTTATCTGCCCCTTTGCAATGCTTAGTTGTTTTAGTACCTAGCTTCGTATCCGGATACAAAGCCATAATCATATGTCTGGTATACTTGATATGCTCTTTTTCCGGTTCTTTCTGATTTTCAGTGGGCNNCCACTGAAAATCAGAAAGAGGCCTTTTTCCCAAACAGTTTTTACTTATCTCATTCATGCAACACTCGGCTTTCGTTGCCACTGTTGTGCAATATGAGCCGACACTGCCAAATCCCAGAGTAGAAGCACCAGCAATGACTATGCCCACCCCGATGCTTGATAGCATAAATCCAAGAATATCTAAAAATCCGCTAATGCAGGAACAGGCGTTTGCACTCTCGTTCCAGTATTTTTTCTCCTTACAGAGGTAATTGTACCCAGAACGATCATTTTTTCCACAACTGTAACGAAGGTATACATCAGTTTCGCCTATCACATATTCCATTTCATTTTCCGTCAACGTGATGCACTCTTCCGGACACTCAAGTTCGGAAAGCATTGCCTTCTCTGTATGTTTAGGCAGATGCGCAATTACCTCTGCCTGACAAACAGAGGAAAACGTACTTGCCACTTCAAGCAATTCACTCATTTTTTAGTCTCCTGTATTCTCAAGTCGTTTTTCACTCAAGGATGGGATTACACAAACGTGGTCGGAATATGCGACCCCACTGTGAGATACTATGGATACGGGCAGTATAATAATGTTAGCCTCTAGTCACTTTCGAGTGGGCCAGCATGATTCGGTGATGATGTGATTCTTTAATTGTCCCGGATGCGATGCAGGATGCATGTTCGGCGATCTCCAGAAGATGTTCACAAGATTCCTACATCTGACTGATCCGTGGAAGGTCACATCCGTGACCGTCGATGACGCGGAGACCCGTGTCGATATCAGGGTGGTGTGCGATGGAAAGCCCAGGGTATTGTGCCCGGATTGCGGATGCGAATGCAGCGGTTACGACAAGAGGGAGAGGACGT
>DAXB01000008.1 GCA_002506175.1 Methanomassiliicoccaceae archaeon UBA113 | reverse complement strand
CCGATTCCCAGTGCCGCGAGGATGAGCGTGAGGTAGGTGAACGGGTTGGTGAACAATCCGAGTCCCTCTTCGACTCCGTCGATCTTGACACCCTGGAATGCGAGCATGTCTCCGAGTCCGAAGAACATGAACAATCCGCTGATGAGTGCGAAGACTGCGAGGATGCAGAGAGGCATTGTCATTGTCTTGGGTGACTCTCCGTGACAGTGCTGTGCGTTCTCGCGAGGCTCGCCCATGAAGGTCATGAACCACATGCGGAACATGTAGAACGCTGTCATGAATGCCGTGATGACTGCGAGGATCCAAAGGACTGTGAACCAGATGGTTCCGTCTCCGGTACCGTGCTCGAATGCGAGCATTGCGGCGTCGATGACGAGATCCTTAGACCAGAATCCGCTGAAGATAGGGATTCCTGCGATCGAAAGGCATCCGAAGAGCATTGTTATCGATGTAATCTTCATCTTCTTTCCGAGTCCGCCCATAAGACGCATGTCCTCTGTTCCACAGGCGTGGATGACGGATCCGGAGCACATGAAGAGCAGTGCCTTGAAGAAGGCGTGGTTGATCATGTGGAAGCATCCTGCGAAGAATCCGAGTGCTCCGAGTTCGTGGTATCCGAGTGCCCAGAGGTATCCTCCTGCACCGAGAGCAAGGATCATATATCCGAGCTGTGAGACGGTGGAGTAGGCAAGGACCTTCTTGATGTTCATGTTGTTGAGTGCCATTGTCGCTGCGATGAACGCAGTGAGACCTCCGATGATTCCGACGAACAGCATGACGTTTCCGTCCATGACGTAGAGAGGGAATCCCCTGGCGACGAGGTAGACTCCAGCCTTAACCATTGTTGCGGCGTGGATCAAAGATGATACGGTTGTAGGTCCGGCCATCGCATCGGGGAGCCAGTCGTGCAGAGGGAACTGAGCGCTCTTTCCGATAACTCCGCCGAAGATGAGGAGGAGTCCGAGTGTGAAGAGCTCGGGGTTCGCTGCAGCTACTGCCTGTGCAGACGCGAACATGCTGGAGTAGTCCAGGTTTCCGAACAGGTTGAGGAAGACGAACAAACCTCCCATGAGGCAGACATCTCCCATACGTGTTACGAGGAAAGCCTTCTTTGCTGCGGATGCAGCGTTGGCGGAAGCGGCGTCTCCCTCGTGGTGCCTGAAGGACCAGAATCCGATCAGCAGGTAGGAACAGAGTCCCATTGCCTCCCAGAAGATGAACATCTCCAGGAAGTTGCTTGATACGATCAGTCCGAGCATTCCGGTAAGGAACAGCGAGACTTCTGCATAGTACCTGTTCTTCCTCTCTCCCTGGTCTCCCATGTATCCGATTGAATAGATGAAGATGAGGGTCGAGATGAACGACGAGAACAGCATCATTGCGCATGTGAGTCCGTCGACGTAGTATCCGAGGTTCAGTGTGAGGTCGCCGACTGCGAACCACCTGATGGACTGGGATACTGCCTTTCCGGCTGCGAAATCAGGTCCTGTAAGGTACTCGATTGATATTGCGAGTGCTACGATGAATGCGAGTGCCGCACCAGCGATAGCGATGTATCCTCCCTTCTCGGGAGTCTTCTTTCCGATGATTCCGATGAGGAGGAAACACATCATAGGGATGAACGGAACTAACCATGTGAACTCTATCATGCTTACCACCTCAGTGTTGTGAGCTCTGAATCATCGAGCTCTGTTGTCTTCCTGATCTTGTATGCGTTGAGCAGGATAGCGATACCTACCGCTACCTCTGCGGCTGCTACTGAGATCGACATTATGACGAAAGCCTGTCCAATGACATCAGTGTTGAATGCCGCGAATGTGACGAAGTTTATGTTCGCCGCGTTGAGCATAAGCTCGATGCACATGAGGACTACCAGTGCGTTGCTCTTTGTCAGGACACCATAGGCTCCGATGACGAAGAGGATCGCTCCGAGGGCGAGGAAATACTCCATTGGGATCATTCCACTACCTCCTCTCTGGATATGACGACTCCGCCGACCATTGCTCCGAACATGAGCAGGGCGAGCGGAACGAGTACGAGGCCGTACTCCTCGAAGACTGCGAATGCAAGACTGTTCTCCTTCAGCTTTCCGTCCTCTGTCCAGATACTGTCCGGGTTCTCAGCAGGGTCTGCCGGGAAAGTGGGAACCTCGTGAGGCTGGTCGTTGGCAACCTGGAATCCGGCTGTTGCGATTCCTGCTAACAGGACAACAAGCAGGATACCTGCCACGATCAATCCTTTCGATTTTCTGCTGCCACTCATTGAGAGTCACCTTCCTTAGACACAATATACCTTCTTGTGAGCATAACGCTGAATGCGAACAGGATAGTAATCGCACCGACGTACACGAGGATCTGGATAACGCCTATGAACTCTGCTTCCAGGAAGAAGTAGAAGAGTCCCACACATAGGAACACCAAGGCGAGATAGAATGCACTGTGAACGACCTCTTTGTCGTGAACGACATAGAGTGCGGCGAGTACTGCCACTGCTGCCAGGATCAAGAACGCAACAAGGTCCAGGTTTCCGAGCAGGTAGCCTCCGAAGCCACACAGCGCGTTCCAAATCCAGACGATGCTGTCGATAATCACTCCCATCAGAGCACCTCCTTAATCTGCAGTGCATCCTTGGGACAGTCGTCCACGCAGTTCTTGCATGAGATACACTTTGCAATGTCGAATTCCGGACGTACGATGGGCTTTCCTTTGTCGTTGACTCCCTTCTCGACCATTGTGATGGCGTTGACGGGGCAGACCTTGGCGCACTTCTTACATCCGATACACTTCGCATCATTGAGTTCGGGTTTGTCGACATCAAAGATGCATACACGCCTCTCGGGGTTTCCGTTGGCGATGTCCGAAGGCAGTGTAACCTCCAGCTTGACCTTCATTTCTTCGGTCGTCTTGTCGTACTTGAGCCTCCTGGGTCCGTAGAGCAGGTCGTACCTTGTGTACTCTGCGAGCTCGTACTCAGGTGTAACGGTCATGGCGTCGAGAGGACAGTACTCTGCACAGTATCCGCAGAATGCACACCTTCCGATGTTGACCTGAGGTCTCATGACTTTGTTTCCGTTGTCATCCTCGACCTCGATGAGCTTGATTGCCTGTGTGACGCACATACGGGCGCACATTCCGCAACCTACGCACTTGTCGAAATCAAGTCCGGGACGTCCACGGTAGTTGTCGGGCACCCACTCCTTCTCATAAGGATAGAGGACGGTGACCGGTCTGTGGACCATTGTCTTGAAGAACAGCTTGGTGACCGTGATCACGGGTTTCATGATCCACAGGCTCTTTGCCAGGTTCTTCGGGTATTTGTCAAGATATGTCCATGCCATCAGTAGACACCTCCGATCTTAAGGAGTACCGCGATTGCGAGGTTGATAACTGCCAGAGGCATGAATACCTTCCAACCGAGGTTAAGGATCTGGTCAGGCCTGACACGAGCGATTGCTCCCCTTACGAGAATCATAAGGAAGAACACGAACCATGCCTTGATGAGGAACACGATCTCGGGAGCGGCTGTTCCGCCGATGAACGGGAGTGTCCATCCTCCGAGGAACATGATTGCGACCATACCGCAAGAGACTGAACCCCTGAGGTAGTCTCCGAGCATGATAAGTCCCCATTTCATTCCTGCGTACTCTGTCTGCCATCCCTCAACCAGCTCTGTCTCTGCCTCTGCGATATCGAACGGCGGCCTCTCACACTCTGCGATTGCGCAGAAGAAGAAGACGATGAATCCGATGATCTGAGGGATGAAGAACCAGATCTCGCTCTGAGCGGCGACGATTCCGTTGATGTTGAATGTTCCGGCAAGGAGTGATGTTGTCGCAATGATGATCAGCATCGGGACCTCGTATGAAATCATCAACTCTGCAGCCCTGAGTCCTCCGATAAGGGAGTACTTGTTGTTCTGTGCCCATCCAGAAACGAGGATGAAGAACGGAGCAAGGGCGTAGAATGCCATGATGATGAGCAATCCTGAGTCGTAGTTGACGACATACCACCTGTCAGACAGGGGAACCATGCATGCAACCAGACAGGAGAGTCCGACGATGAGAGAGACACACCAGATGTATGTCATCTTGTCGACTTTCGAGGGGATGGTGTTCTCCTTCATGAAGGTCTTGAGACCGTCTGCGACACACTGGAGGAATCCTTTCATTCCGACCATTGTTCCGCGCCTGTCCATGACCCTTCCGAGGACCTTACGCTCCATCCACAGGTTCAGCAGAACCACGACGAATGCAACGATGAAGATCAACAGCATGAAGACGAGCATCGACATCAGCACGCAAACCTCGTCGCAGAGCAACCAGGTCGATACAACGTTGTTGGGGAACAGCAGGTTGATCAACCATGCGAGTGTTCCGCCGAGTATCTCCCACAGACCGTAGGCGATGTTGTACGGAAGGTTGTCCGAGAGGAACGGTGTGAACGGGTTGTCGTAGGGATTACTGAAGTTAATCCAATCTAATATACTAGAATATTGAACTGCTGCCATCAATAATCACCTGTCTGTCTCTCCCAAACACATGTCGATCTGTGCGAGCACTGCGGGGACATCAGCGATCCTGATTCCGTCGCACATCGCTTTCGAACATGAGACGTTCGTGAAAATCGGACTGCGCACCTTGAGCCTCCAGGGTTTGTCGGTACCATCTGATACGAGGTACATGATCGACTCTCCAC
>DAXB01000063.1 GCA_002506175.1 Methanomassiliicoccaceae archaeon UBA113 | reverse complement strand
GGACTGATACCTGCATATGTCATCTTCCCTGTCGGGATCTATCATCGGAAGCGATCCGCATTTCATGAATTCGCTCAATCTTTGGTATTCATCGCCGGGATGCATCTGCAGATACTCGCGGAACGACAGAGGCAGGATGTCGATCTCGATGTATCTTCCAGACAGTTTAGTGGAGAGTTCCGAGGACAGCATCCTGGAGTTGGATCCGGTGATGTAGATGTCGCAGTCCCCTCTTGCGACAAGCATCGATACCAGTCTTTCCCATCCGTTCACATCCTGTATCTCATCAATCAGGATGTAATGCATACCTTGTTTTTTCAGTACGGGGGCGATCTGAGCTTCCAACCATTCTATATCCGGTTCTTTCACCTGGAGGTCCAGATTCATATGGAATATCATTTTTTCATCGATACCGTCTGAGAGAAGGCGGTGCAGATATTGTTCGAGGACAGTCGTCTTCCCTGTGCGTCTCATACCGGTCAGAACCTTCACTGTGCTTGGCATATCCTTTGCGGAATGAAGTGTGGCGAGGTAGTCTTCGCGGATGATATTCATGATATGACGATGCGGGGCATGTATTAAAAATTTCTGATATTTCAGAAATAATTAAGATTTATAGTTATTAATTCTGAAATAGTAGAATTTAATGGATAATATGAATCGATTCAGAAGGTACGGGGGAATATTCCCCCGAAATGGTTTCTCAGATCAGCTTGAGCCTATTGTACGAGCACAGCGGGATGCATACGCATGCTAGGCGGTATTGTACGTTCGTGTTAGCAACAAGTCATCAGATTGCAGTAATCGGTAAAGCGTAGATGCCGTTCTCCAGAGGATATGCTTTCTCTGCCAGGCAGATGATGCATTTTCCCTCGATCGGATATTGCGACGGGATCCCTCTCGCCATGGCTTTGATGTCATCCCATCCGAACTCCGTTCCGGATTTGCACTCTATCAGGGACAAGCTTCCTTCTTTCAACATGACAAGGTCGATCTCGACATTATTGCTGTCACGATAATAGTAAAGCGGAGAATCCATCCTTGCATTGCGGTAGGTCTTGATTATCTCGTTGACCATGAATGTCTCGACCATGGGTCCTTTGAGGTATCCCGCTACAAGGCTCTGTGCATCCAAGACTCTGGCCAGGTAGCACGCCAGTCCCGTGTCCCAGAAATAGATCTTGGGTCTTTTCACGATGCGTTTGGATGTGGAGCGGTCGGAGTACGGCTGAAGGAGATGTATGATGTCTCCGGCTATGAGTACCGAGATCCATTCCTTCACTGTCTTTCCGTTTATGCCTACATCCGAAGCGATGCGTTCATAATTGAGCTCCTGTCCTGTCAGTGAAGCGAGAAGCTGCATGAAGGAATGGAATTTGTCCTTGTTTCTGACATTGATGATCTCAGATACGTCTCTGTCGATGTATGTTTCCATATAATCCGAATAAAACTCCTGGGCGGTCAGTTCTTTTTCGACTTCAGGTTCCGGATAGGTTCCTCTTATCAATCTGTTGAAGAACTCGAGAGGGGCAATCGTCACTTCTGAGGAACGTTTTATGTTATGAGGTATATCGATTTTGAATTGCTCCTCTTCCCTTTTCAGGATTTCGCTGAGGCTGAGAGGGGACATATGTATCACAGATATTCTTCCCGCAAGAGAGTCAGTGACCCCGTCCATGAGTTTGTATGCCTGGCTTCCAGTGAGGACGTACAATCCTTTGTTCTCTTCCCCATTCACTTTGGTGCGATCCACTACAGATTCTATGCTTTCGAGGAGGGCAGGGGCATATTGAACCTCATCGATGATGAGTGGAGCGGGATGCATCTGGAGAAACATGTTCGGATCTTTTCTGGCCAGTGCCCTTTCGTCCTTGTCTCTCAGAGATGTGTAGTTGTATCCTTTTTCATCTCTCAATTTAAGGCATAATGTGGTTTTTCCAACCTGACGGGCCCCGGTGATTAGTGTCACGGGGCGTAATGAAATGCTGCGGAGAATCTGTCCGTAGATTTTCCTCTCAATCATGGTCATCATCACGAGGCAATAGTATTTATGATTTTTCGGAATTGTATTCCTAATTTTCATAATATGTGCACTGTAGTGAAAATAGTGTGGGAGAGAGGGGAGTATAATTTGGAATGTGTAATAGTATTGAGGGTGCAGGGGCTCCGCCCCTGCTTTAAACCAATGACTGGAAGATCTGGATGCCGTCAGTCTAGATTCTTCCTGAGGATTGCGTATTTCAGCGACATCCTTTTACATCTTGGGATACAATCTGTATCTCATGACTACATTGGTTGATGTACTCAAGACATTCACAGCGATAGATCAGAAGGACCGCCAGGGATTCCTCATAGCAAAGTTCGATTCATTCGTCGGATATTCGGCCGCGATTCCGAAGCTCCCGGACGTGACGGCAGCGATTGCAAGCAAGATCGTGGTCGCAGACGGCATCATCGATGTGAACGAGATCGCGTTCTTCGACATAATCAAGACTGCCATTACCGGAAAAGGTCTGAACATCGAAGTGTTCATCGCAGCGATGGTGGCATTCGCCGAGACCGGAGCGGATGTGAAGGCGGAGGTGGCGGCTTTCCAGATGCTGCCTGAGTACATCCAGGTTGACTTGATGTATATTTTCATCGCTCTCGCTTCCGTTGACGGGGAGGTATCCGACGAGGAGCTTGAGTTCCTTCAGACATTGCTTTGAGGATTTCATAATATGAAGCCCCTTTCGGGGCTTCTTTTTTATCATTCGAGGTTCCAGACGGAACGAATGGGCGAATCTGATTGAAAGTGCTGGGTCCGAAAACAAACTGTTCAAATGACATTTGTCTCATAATATCTATGTGCGGATATGATTCTCCGTTTTCTATATCTGGCTCAAACCGTCTTATTGGGTCCGATCGTTGAAATTCATGTTCAGTGAAGTGTAGCGGTTGTACCCGATGGATTGGTTGAGCTCCTCCATGACCGTTGGGTCCTTCAGTTTTTCCCCGTATTCGGCTATATCAATCATGTATTGGACGAACGCATCCTTCTCCGGTGTCATGATCATGTTCTTCCTGGTGGTGAACATGACCTCCGACATTGAATATGAGCTGAAGTACCCCTGCGCCGTGTGTCTGAGCAGATCCATGTACTTGATGGCCTCCATGGTGCTATCGGCCAGGAACACAGTTACCATATCGAAAGCACCCGTGCAGGTATAATCGTCCTCAGGTATGATGTCGAGTTTCTTGCTTGCAATCCGTTTCAGGAACTCATCGGAGTACAGCGCGCTGTTTAGTGATGTCTGGTCTGATGGTTTTCCGCTTCTCTTGGCGAATATGATGAATCTCTTCTTCCCGAGTTTGGAAAGGTCGAGCACCACAGGATTGCCGTAGATTATACCCTCTTCCTCTAGGTCACGGAGTATCCTGTAGACCTGCTGTGTGGAGAGTCCGCATTTATCCGAGATCGAAGCGACGGAACATGCCGGGTTCCTGAGTAGTGTGTCCAAGACGTTGTTTCTGTCCTTGTCGTTTTGTTTCCTTGATACGCGAGGCAGATTATCCCAACCGTTGCGCAATAGCGCGATAAACTAGATAAGGGGTTTGCCGGGCCTTCTGGCCCGGTCAGGAGGATATTGGATGATGCTATCAGTCGCCGACCGCTTCGAGGATTTTCTTCACGCAGTCGTTGGCGTTTTCAGAGTAGACGTCCGCACCTATCTGGTCGGCCCAGTCCTGCGAGACGGGTGCACCGCCCACATTGGTGATGATGCTGCCTCTGATCCCTGCAGCTTTGAGTTTCGTTTCCAGGGTTTTCTGGTTGACCATGGTGGAAGTCATCAGTGCGGATGAGCCCACTATGTCCGCCTTGTTGTCGATGCACGCTTTGACTATGTCATCGCAAGGGATGTCGCGTCCCAGGTTGAGGACTTCGAATCCGGCAACGCCGAGCATTATGGCGACGATGTCCTTCCCGATGGAATGGATGTCCCCCTCGATGGTGGCGATGACGAACTTGCCTTTGGATTCCCCGGCGGTCTTCCCGCCGAGTTCCGGTTTCAGTATGTCAATCCCGGCAGTCATAGCGGCGGCTGCCGCCATGATATGGGGGAGGAAGAGTTTCTTCTGTGCGAAGAGTTCTCCGACTTCCTGGATTCCCGCTGTGAATCCATTCTCGATCACACCCACCAGATCTGCGCCCTCTGCGATGGCCTGTTTGGCCACGGCCTCGGCATCCGCCTTCTGGTATCCGAGTACGGCCTGTTTGGCTTTCGCTTCAAGGTCTGCTTGTGTCATATGATCACTATTCATCGGCATCAGTAGACGCTGGTGCTGTTTTTGGCAGCCTCGTCTGCCATCGATACGATCTTCTCGAGCTCCGCCATCTGATCCCTGTCAATCGGGTCAGGCTGGTAGTTCTTGATGATGTCGGTGACCTTCTCGTGAGCGATGAGTGCGGATTCCTTACCTCCGAAGCTCTCGAGCCAGTTACCCTCGTCCTGTCTGTTGAATATCTCAGGGGTTGATTGCATGTTCATTCTTGCTATGGTCATGGGGAGTCCGAAGAAGTCTCCTCCGGGCCCTACAGCGTGAATGTCATCGAGAGCGAGTTCCTCATCGTTGACGACGATTCCGTTGTCCCCGTACTTCATCATGCTGATGAGGTCATTGTCCAGCATCAGCATGTCGGGCGAGGTGCAGAGTCCTCCCTCGAGCATTCCGGGACCGAAGTGCATCGATGCCTTTGCAAGGGTGGCCATGTATCCAGTGATGGTCTTCTCGTGTCCAGCCTGGTAGTCGATCAACTTGGAATCCGTCTCAGGCCCGGCGATGAACGATGGCAGTCCGTAGTATTCAGCCATGTTGACATACGCTGCACTGATGAGGGCGCGCTCGGGAGCTCCGCACGAGGGTCCGCCGTTCTTCATATCCATGATGGTACCAGAACTTCCGATCCAGCAGGGGTTTCCTGGCTGTAACATCTGGCTGATCGCGATGGTAGCCAGCGATTCGCTGATGGCGACAACCAGTCCTCCGGCGAGCGAGACGGGGCAGGTGGCACCGTTGAGGGCCATTCCCATGGCCATGGTAGGCATCTTGTATTTGGTGGACTCGATGATGTTCCCTGCGAACCTGTCATCGAACACAAGGGGCGATGCAGAGGGACATCCGATGGTGTAGAACGGGTGCTTGTATGCTTCCTCCTCGCTTCCCAAGAGGATCTTCTCGAATTCGAATCCGTATTTGATGTTCTTGGCCACCCAGTCGGACATGAAATGTCCCGTGAATCCCTGGATAGCCTCGAGTTGCTCGTGTGCGTCTTTGGACTTTCCGCTTCCTATGAGCTCGTTCGCGGAGCAGGGGGTGACGGACATATCGAAGTTGGGCAGAGCATCTGCGATCTTGGACATGGTGTAGACATCTTTCACATTGGTGGCCCTGGATACGAACTTGCCATTATCATCGAAGGTCGCGTATTTGACTGCGGTACCGAAGTTGGCGAATTTGGACTGATATCCTACGCCGACTTTCACGGCTTTCTTGCTTCTGCCTGAGATCTCGAACTCTTTTGGTGCCTTCTTGATGAGGTTGTTCACGAGTTCTCTGGGGAATTTGATGATTCCGCTTGCAGGATCGACATTGCAGCCGTTCTTCTTGCAGACCTCCTGGATTCTGGGGTCGAGGAACTTTCCACCGGTCTTCTCGAGGACATCGAGAGCTCCTTCATGGATCCTCGCACATTCCTCTGTCGTGAGTACGCTTAGTTTCATTTTCACATTCTCCTTTTTATCTTTGGCTGCAGGTACTACGCAATCGATATCTGCAAAGTGAATTATTTTCACCTACATTATATAAAGATTAGTGTTAATTGAAGAATTTAAAAAAATCATTTTTATATTTTACAATTATATAACAATATTATTTGATAAATGAAAAATTATAGAAATATGAATATTGTATTGAATAATACATACAACCACTCATCATGTGTATTGTAAAGGGTTTGGTAAAGAGTTTGTGGTTGCAGATCAGGCTGCACCGGGTCCGCCTTTGGCAGCGAACACGGCGAGTACCAGGGAAATCATGAACGTATTGAACATCGGCATTCCGATCATCTGTCCAGTGCTGATGGCCATGCAGATTCCCCAAGTGGATACAGCCATCATGGCGACGAACATCAGGATCTCGGCCACCTTGTAGGGTGCGTTAATGCCTTTATTTACCACAGTCTTGCCGAGTACTATCAATATCAGTCCGATGATGATGTTTAGCACATACTGGTATACGAATCCAATCGGGTCAGCGATGGCATAGTTGGCAATGAGTCCGAATGCCCCGATTAGTACAAAACATGCACCTACTGCCAGAACAGAAGTCCCGTACACCGGGGGCATGTTCTCATTCTTTTCTTTGCGGAACTTTACTCCGAGATATGCCAGTGTGAGTCCGAGTATGACGTATGCTACGGTCATGATGATCGGCCCAAGGGTCCTGCCCTCATACGCAGGCAGAAGCATCGGCAGGGTTCCGAGGGTCATGACAAGGGTGAAACCGCACCCGATGAACATGCCCTTTCCGTATCCTTCTCCATATGATACCATGTAATTCACCTTTTGTAGTTGGCAGATCGGTATTATGCGTCGATACCTCTCTGATTGTAATTCTCATTCATCCGTATTTAAAAATGAGTATAATTCATACATATTATGATAATTATTATCATATTCTATAAAATTAGAATAATTATTTGATTATTATGAGGATGCTAGGCTAGTATAATCCTTTCACAATCTTACCTGTGGTTTCATTATCATATGGATGTCGGTAATGGCATACATTTGTGGAAACGGATTCGAATATGATGGGGGCGAACCCCCAAATGATTTCTTAGATTAGTTTCAGCCTGTCGTCATTCGCGGTCTTCGACTTCCACGAACTTCAGTTTCGCGAATTCCGATCCGTATTTCTTCTTGCAAATCGCGGCGAATATCAGACCCAGGATGAGCCATCCTCCGACCATGATCCACTCCACCGCGCTAAGTGATGCTCCCGTTCCGGGGAGTA
>DAXB01000002.1 GCA_002506175.1 Methanomassiliicoccaceae archaeon UBA113 | reverse complement strand
TCTTATATGTTATCTCGCGGTCGATTGATGTCGAAAGGAAAGCGTCCGTCGCTCATCAATACGTCGCAGAAGAACGGGAACATGTACAGAGGCACGGTGAGGATTCTCGAAGTATCGTCATATCCATAGTTGTTTGCGGATATTTTCATCGCGTACTTCAGTGAATTGTTTTCTGTGTATTTTTTCAGTGAATTGAGCGAACCGCGTCCTTTTTTCACATCAATCGGTATGATGTCTGTTCCTGATTGTACTAAAAACTCAATCTCGGCTGAATTTTTACCAGTCCAGTAAAACAGTTCGATGTCCCTGGCCGATAATTCGGCCGCCACATAATTCTCGAATATGATTCCAGATAGCACATTCTTCGGATCCGACAGCAGGGATGTTGCACTGATCCCGCTTTGGTATGTGAAAAGCCCCACATCCCCCAGATATATCCTGTATGTGAAATCATCGTCACCGATGAGCGGTGAGGTCACATGGTCCTTGATTCTCTTCGACTTATGAATCAGATGCGCCATACTCAGCCAGTCCATAGGTGCTATGAGATCCCTGTTTCTCATCTCGGGAGAAACCAATGATGGTCTGTAGTTCTTTTGTTCTTTGCGAAGCTGTTCATAGATCCCTTCGAAGACTTTTTTGGATCTGACGACCGATTCGGGGCTTGCTTGATAGAGCGTCATATCATTCAGGTAGTTGTCATAGATGGACCTCATCTCGAGAAGAGCATCCAGGAGGCTGTTGGAGTTCAGGTAGCAGTCTACGGCTGCAGGCATGCCACCGACGGTCATGTACTCGTAAAGGATCGACATGGCTTTGTCATGTGTTGTTCCATCTGCTGCTTCCATCGATTCGAATGCTTTTTTCACTGAATCGTATACCAATACATTGCGATTGTACAGGTATTCATCGAATGTCAATGGGTAGACGGTTATCTGATCTATGGCGCCTATCGGAAAGAGGTGTGTTTTTCCATCGGATGCTCCGCGCTTGTTATTGTCTCTTTTTATCTTGAGCCTGACCATGGATCCAGTCGCGATAACAGGTATGTCTCCGTGGTCCTGGTAGAAGTATTTGAGCATAGAGACTATGACCGGGCATTCCTGTATTTCATCGAATATCAATAATGATTCAGAGTCTATCTTTCTTCCCTTATCCAGTGAAATGTATTCGATTATTTCATCGCAGTTCGGATGAGATTCGGCATAGTTGCAGAAATTGTAATCGTTTTTGCAGTCTACATAGATGTATCTGCCTTTGTAGAACGATTCGGCAAATATATTGCGTATGAGGAAGGTTTTACCTACCTGTCTTGCACCCCAGACGACCATGGGTTTCCTGTTAGGTTTGGAATGCCATTTTTCCAAATCTTTGATTGCCTTCCGGTACAGCATAGTAATCAAATAATTCTGGCTGTATATTAATTGCACGAAAATAAGGTTTTTTTCAGTAATTAATTGCACGAAAATTGGAGTTATTTTTGGAATTAATTGCACGAAAATCAGTAATTGTGAAATCGTATTGTGTTGAGGGGAAGAAAAAATGAGGGCAGATGCCCCCATCATTTCGGGTTTCAGCAAATTCTGGGGACGGGATCGCCAGCGGGTGCTTCGAGGATCCTTCTTCCGCCGATTTCTGTCTTGAGGATGACCCTCTCAGGGCCCTCGGTCGCATATCCGATGATGGCTGCGTTCTTTCCCTCGGGAGTTCTCCTGAGGGCCTTCACGACTTCCTCAGCCATCTCGGGGACGACTCCGATGACTGCTTTCCCCTCGTTTCCGATGCTGAGCGGGTCGATTCCGAGGAGGTCGCATCCGTTGACAACTGCGTCTCTCAGGGGGATATCGGAGTAGTTGATCTCCATCCCTATGTGGGATTTGGAGCACCATTCGTTGAGCGTGTTTGCGAGTCCTCCGCGTGTGGGGTCCTTCATGGCCACGATTCCTCCGACCTTGAGTCCCTCGGCGATCATGCCGTTGAGGGGAGCGACATCGCTCTGGACTTCTGCATCGAATCCGTATCCCTCGCGGAACGAGAGCAGTGCGACACCGTGGTCGCCGACGTATCCCGAGACGATGATGGCATCTCCGGGTCTGACGTTGGAATCGGTGCACCATCTGTTGTCGATCTTCCTGTACTCCGCGGCCTTTGCAAGGTCCGAATCGAGGTACTGCGATCTCTTCCCGATAGCGGATGTGGACATGACCATCTGGTCGACGGCTCCTGCCTCGACAACTTTGGTGTCACCGGTGACTATGGGGACTCCGCATCCTGCAGCTGTCTTTCCCATGCTGTCCATGACCTTGTCGACGATGTCGATGTCCAGACCTTCCTCGATGATGACCGAGCAAGCGAGCCCTATGGGCGTTGCACCCATGACTGAGACGTCGTTAACGGTTCCGGCAACGGAGATCTTTCCGATGTCCCCTCCGGGGAAGAACAGCGGTTTGACCGTGTGCCCGTCGATGGTGAACACCACGTCGTCCACAACGGCGGAATCGTCCATCGAGTCCAATGGTACTTCCGCTTTCATCTTGGGGAAGTGGCTTGTGATGTGCTTGCCGAGGAACTCCTGCATGAGCTCTCCTCCGGCTCCGTGATTCATGATCACCTTCGACATGCTTCGGTCATTATCGCTGTTGGTTATAAGCTGTTGTCTCAAACGCACACTTATTAATCGGGGTAATGATAGAGTGTCGGCCCTATGTGGTAGTCTGGATATCCCGTCGGTCCTCGAAGCCGATAACCTGGGTTCGAATCCCGGTAGGGCCACTTTATCCTTGAATTAGTAGAACGAAGGGTGTTTGGTTAAGTGGTTTCGAAGTCTGAACTCAGATTCCGGGGTATGTGACGAGTGCGAAGAAGTCGTACTTGGACAGCTTCTTCCTTCCCTCGAGACCGGCCAGTTCCATGATGAATCCGATCTTTACGATCTCTCCGCCGAGCTTCTCGACGAGCTTGCATGTGGCGACCGCCGTTCCTCCCGTTGCAATCAGGTCGTCGATGACGACAACCTTCTGTCCGGGTTTGATGGCGTCCTTATGCATCTCGATGGCAGCTGTTCCGTATTCGAGATCGTACTCCTCTGAGATGACCTCTCCGGGGAGCTTTCCCTTCTTGCGTGCGAGGATGAATCCCTTGCCCATGGCGTATGCGACGGGCCCTCCGAAGACGAATCCGCGTGATTCGGATCCGACGATGAGATCGAAGTCGACGCCCTCGAGCTGTTTTACGATACCGTCGATGGCCAGCTTGAATCCGTCGGGATCCGCGATGATTGTTGTGATGTCTCTGAACATGATTCCCGGTTTGGGGAAATCGGGGATCGTGCGGACATAGTCTTCCAACTGCTTCATG
>DAXB01000025.1 GCA_002506175.1 Methanomassiliicoccaceae archaeon UBA113 | reverse complement strand
TCGACGATTCCTACGACCGCGGACATGGGTGTGAGATAGGCGCTGATCTCGTTGATGTCCGTCTCTCCGTCGATGAAATTCCTGGCCTTTTTGATGTCTTTGGATTTCTCGCGGACGCGGTCCGTGTTCATCGCTTCGACGAACACGTATCCTCTGAGTCCGACAGGACTCAGGATCGCATAAATATCCTTGTCTATTCCCTTGTTCGCCTTGGAAGCCAACTCGCTTGCGACGGTTTTCTCCTGGTCGATCTGGGTTTTAAGGACCAATATGGACTGTTGTGCTACGGCTTCGAACACCATGGACGAGGATCCTTCCTCCGCCTCAGCGGTGACCGTTGTCTTCACGGAGTCGCCGTACCTTGCTCCGTTAGGGCAGATGACTTTGAGCTTGAGCTCCTTGGGAGCTTTACCGGGAAGGTCTACACTTACCTCTTTCTGGCTCCTGTCACTGCTCCAGATTTCCCCATCAGTGGCATCGTGAAGTTCGACTGTCCACTCGGGTGCATTTTCCGCATCGGGCCCCGCTACGACTGAGAACGAAAGCTTCGCTTTGTTGGATCCCGATGAAAGCTGGAATGCCCAGCTCACACTGCCGCTGGCTGCAACCTTGCAGAGATTGTTTTCGCCAGTTAACATCAAGTAAATCAAACCTCCAATCAGAAGTAAGTCGGCAGAACCGTCATGAGCCACCAGATAGCGAATCCAACGAATCCAATGACGATTATTCCAATAGCTGTGATGTACAGCGTCTTGACGTACTCATCTTTGCTGGGTGTGCGTGCCATCTTGAGAATTCTTCCGTACTTTCCCTTTCCGAATCCACGAGCCTTTGTCTCGAGTTCATCTTGGAAATCCTCATACGTTGACTCTTCTTCGTCTCCTGCCATTTCAATCGTTCTCCATCGGTCGAAACCGTTTTTCCATGCTTGCTTTCGCTAAAGCGATACAAACATAGAACAAGCCTGTTATTTGTATGTTAAATATAAAGCTTATCACACATACCAGCGGTTTTCTTACCAAACAACCCGTATCGAACGTATTGGAAAAAAACTACAGACCATTATTATTTATATGGGGTCTTGTTTCGACAATTATTCCTACGGGGGTATAAAGAATGGAAGAGATTTTGTGCAACGTAGAGCTTGTTAAAGAGAACAACGATTTTATCATCAGAATCCAGAGCGATCTCGGTGGAGAGAGGGACTACAAATCAACAAACTTCGAGGAAGTCCTCGATCAGCTCGTTCAGGATCTTCAGGAAGAGTTCGAATCCTTCTGATTGCAGGTGATACAATGGTAGATAAAATCAAGCAGATCACAGACGCTCTTGACATGCTCGCAGAAGACACTTCCGTTCCCAGAAACATCAGGAAAGGCGCATCGGACGCAAAGGCAAGGCTCCTTGACACAAAAGAGCCCATGGATGTCCGTGCAACCGGTGCGATCGTCATCCTTGATGATCTTGCCAACGACCCCAACGTGCCCATGCACGGAAGGACCTTGATCTATCAGATCATGAGTCAGCTCGAGATGCTCAGCAGAGCGAACTGAACTCAAACTCTTCCAAACCCTCTTACCCTTTTTCTTGATTAAACCGCGGAGCTGTTAGACTCCATTATCAATAATAATCTAAAGAGAAGAAATAGGGCGGGAAATCCCGCCTGAAATGTTTCACTCACTCCCACTCGATGGTTGCGGATGGTTTGGGTGTGAGATCGTAGAGAACACGGTTGACTCCCTTGACTTCTGTGGTGATGCGCTTGACGATCTTATTGAGGATCTCGTAAGGGACTTCCTCGACTGTGGCGGTCATTGCATCTCTTGTGTTGACGGCACGGATGATGACGGGCCACTCGAACGTACGCTTGTCATCCTTGACACCGGTGGACTTGAAATCAGGCACTACAGTGAAGTACTGCCACACCTTGCCCTCAAGGCCTGCCTTGGCGAACTCCTCACGAAGGATAGCATCGGACTCCCTGACGGCTTCGAGCCTGTCGCGGGTGATTGCGCCGATGCAACGGACACCTAGTCCCGGACCGGGGAAAGGCTGACGGAACACCATGTTGTCAGGAAGCCCCAGCTTGGATCCGACTACACGGACCTCATCCTTGAACAGGAACTTCACAGGCTCTACGAGCTCGAAATCCAGATCCTCGGGGAGTCCTCCAACGTTGTGGTGGGCTTTGACAGGTCCGCTTTCAAGGATGTCGGGGTAGATTGTTCCCTGTGCGAGGAATCCGACTCCCTCGAGTTTGCGTGCTTCCTCTTCGAACACGCGGATGAACTCTGCCCCGATGATCTTTCTCTTCTTCTCGGGCTCACTCACTCCGGCGAGTTTATCAAGGAAACGGTCGACTGCATCCACATAGACGAGGTTTGCATCCATCTGATTGCGGAATACCTCGACGACCTGCTCAGGCTCACCCTTACGGAGAAGCCCGTGGTTGACATGAACACATGTAAGCTGCTTCCCGACTGCTCTGATGAGCAGGGCTGCAGTGACGGACGAGTCCACTCCACCCGAGAGAGCGAGAATGACTTTCTTATCTCCAATCTGTGCACGGAGCGCTGCAATCTGTTCATCGATGAACTTCTGTGCGAGCTCGGGTGTAGTTATGCGTTCCATATCTTCAGGGCGTTTGTTGTTGCTCAATTCTTTTACCTCCAACTTTTTTTTAATTCGTTTGATGAGACGGCTCTGCGCTCAGGCTGCCAATTCGGCATTGAGCTTATCAGAATCCGCGATTACCTTGTCTGCCTGTTCCTTCCTGTAGGCCAACAGTTTATCTCTGAGACCGACGTCTGTGAGTGCCATTATCTCCACTGCAAGTATCGCCGCATTATCTCCGCGGTTCATCCCTACTGCAGCAACAGGTATTCCTGGAGGCATCTGCACAATGGATAACAGGGAATCATAATTGATCTCGCCGCTGACCGGTACTCCGATGACCGGTTTTACGGTGAATGATGCGATCACTCCGGGAAGCGCTGCAGACAACCCTGCAATGGCGATGAAAACATCGGCGTCACTGCCTTCCACAAGCTCCTCAACCCTGTGAGGGGTCCTGTGCGCAGATGCAACGTTGATGTCAAAGGGAACCTCGAATTTCTTGAGGATGTTCATGGCCTTCTCGGCGACCGGGAGGTCGCTTTTGCTTCCGAGAATGATAGAAACCTTAGTCATTGTTTACCCGACTTCTCTCATATAATAAAAAATTTTTTTGACTACAACGACCAAAAGATTACGGACGCATCAAAATCATTCATAAAAGAAAAAAGAGGGTTTTTGAAAAAAGTTTGTGGATGTTCTTCCGAATCAGCTCTTGAGAACTGCCATCAGGAAGATTCCGACTGCGATGAGTGCTCCGATCAAGATACCGATGAGGTTGATGATTCCATCGATGAATACATCCCAAAGCTGGATAGATCTGAAGAACTCGATGTTGCTGAATCCGCAAAGGTAGATCCAGACGAGTAGTATTGCAAGTCCTACGACTGCGATCACTCCTCCGTATGCCCTGCTCTTTCCCTTTCCGAAGATTGCAGCAAAGATTCCTGCAAGCAGCATGACGATGGAGAAGGCCATAATAACGAGCGATACAAAGTCCATAGACCAGATTGCTAGTGCCATTTTTGTGTCTCCTTTTTTCCCCGCGTTAGCGAGTTATAATGAACGGATAAAGAATTTCTCCCTTATTTAATAGTTGAGCATCCAGATAAGCGAATCATCTGCGTTTTATGAGTTTTTTACAAGGTAAGACGAGGGTCCGGCACCCTCTCGGAAACCTGGGAGCCGCCCCCAGATGTACTGGGAAAAGACGCCATTATTTCCACTGGAACTTCCAGCCAGCAGGTTCTGTGGATTGCACATCCAACCACCGAAAAAATACATCCAGAAAAATAAATATGAGAAAAATTCGAAACAGAACGAATTATTCAGAACATTATATAAAAAATATCCAAGTTATTATATATCCGGTCTGTGTATAGTTCAACTAGTTGGACATATGTCCAGACGGTGAAAACTGATGAAAGTTTTAGGCAAGGTCGAGGAGATCACCGGCGATGGCAGACTCATCGTTCAGTGCTCGGAACTGCCTGAGATGGGACAATCGGTTTTCGACTCACAAAACAGGAAAATCGGAATCGTGAAACGCGTATTCGGACCTGTAGAAGGACCGTATGCATCCGTCAAAGCGGATATTCCGATAAGCGAGAAGGCTCGCGGAACCGAAGTTTATTCCAATGGGGGAAAAAGCAATGGTAAAGCAAAAGGAAGGGACAGAAGAAATTGAGGTTTGCCCCGAGTGCGGAAGCCACCACCTCGTACGTGACTACGAGCGCGGAGAGCTCCTGTGCGAAGACTGCGGTCTCGTTCTCGATGATCAGTTCATCGACCAAGGACCGGAGTGGAGGGCATTCGATGTCGAACAGGGAGAAAAGAGGGCACGTACCGGTGCACCTATGACCTTCACAATACACGACAAAGGACTGTCCACAGAAATATCCTGGAAGAACAAAGACTCATACGGTAAGAGCATCCCCACCAGGAACAGAGCACAGCTATACAGGCTGAGGAAATGGCAGAGAAGGATCCGTGTCTCCAATGCAACGGAGAGGAACCTCGCGTTCGCACTCTCGGAACTTGACAGGATGGCATCTGCAATGGGACTTCCCAGAAACGTTAGGGAGACTGCCGCCATGATTTACAGGAAGGCAGTCAACAAGAATCTAATCAGAGGAAGGTCCATCGAAGGGGTCGTTGCGGCATCACTGTACGCTGCATGCAGGCAGTGCGGTGTCCCCAGGACTCTCGACGAAGTAGCGAACTCCAGCCGTGTCGGAAGGAAGGAGATCGGAAGGACCTACCGCTTCATGACACGTGAGCTGAAACTCAAACTGATGCCGACGAAACCCCAGGACTACGTCCAGAGGTTCTGCTCCGAGCTCAAGCTGAGCGGAGAGGTGCAATCCAAGGCCGCAGAGATCCTCAAAGATGCGGCTGAGAGAGAGCTGACCTCCGGAAGGGGACCCACGGGAGTCGCCGCGGCCGCGATCTACATCTCATCCATCATGTGCAACGAGCGCAGGACACAGAGAGAGGTCGCAGATGTCGCTGGTGTGACCGAGGTCACCATCAGGAACAGATACAAAGAACTCACCGAGAAACTCGGAATCGAGATTCAGCTCTGAAACACTAACGGTGCCTTCGGGCACCTTTCTTCTTTTTTATCCCATATAACATGAAATCGATAAGAGTTCGCTATGACTGATCCTCTGTCGGCACGACAATACCCGTTGCAATCCGGCTCAAAATACTAAAAAACTGTTCAAACCGAAGAATGCACTCATTTCCCTGGGATGAGTCCCGGTTTGTACCATTCGAACTCGAGATACTGGATCTTGTTTCCCTTGACCATTGCGAAGAGAATCTCCTTCTTGACCCCTCCGGATAGCCTGACGGTCCTGGAGATGTCGGGCCACATCTTGGTGATATCGTATGGCACAGCGTGGATCAGGAACCTCGCATGACAATTGTCCGGATCGTCCGCATAGACCCTGAAATGGGTACCGTACTTGAAACCAGCCTTGACGACCAAACCTCTCTCACGGAGGTCGTCGTATACCATAAGACGGTTATCGAATTCGTCCTGCTGCGCCTCCCCGTATGCACAGAGATCATCGTAATCATACTCCTTCCCGGATACGTCATGGACGGAGAGCCTTCCTTTTCCAACAAGATGGCAGGCCTCGATAAGCGATAGTTGGAAAACCCCGTTCTTGGTGCTTCCGAAGAATCCCATGTTGCGGAAGAGCTCCATATCGTTATCATCGAAAACGAAAACGCGGTCACTGATAAGAACCCCCTCGGCCGAACCGGACACATCGTTTGGGAACACCTTCCCTGCCGGATCCTTTACAAGCATCCTGTAGTACACGATGTCTCCCTCCTCATCGACGACCCCGTAAAGAAGGTTCTTGTTCCTCTCCTTAACCTCTATGGCGCCTTCCAATGATTCCGAAGGATCGAACGTGCTCCTCTCTGATACCGCCCTGACCATGTACATAGGACGTGAGTTCGTCATGTTCTTGCCGGATCCGAATACAGACAGGTCGTAACTGCCTGATTCGGCCTTGACAACCATTCCCCTGCCGAGCCTGAAGTCCCTGTACACCATATACACGATGTCGAAGCTTGGGATAATGGTGGATGAGAATCTGAAAACCTCCTCGAAGGACATTTTATCGTTGCCTTTGAAGACCTCGATTCTTCCGAGTTCGGATAGGAACGTGGCTTCGACAAGATCTAGATCGAGCCCTCCGCCGCTGCGTGGGTAACCGTAATTGCCCTTGCCGAAGAGACGGCTTCCCTCTGCCTGGTCCTTCACGACCACGTAATCGTCGATGAGATCTCCTCTCATGTTTCGGGGTTAGATGTTCTCCGTATAAAGAAAAACGGATGAAGTATGACTAAACACAAAACACTCTAAAGCTCGGAATCGATTAGAAACCCAAGTTACAAACCACACAAATTTTTATATGTAATACATACGTCATACAAGCATGACCGTTTCAGTAAGATTCTCCGAATCGGAACTATCTCGCTTACGTGAATACGCCCTACTCTATGACACCAGTTTGTCTGATGTTATCCGCGAATCTACGATGAAAGTGGTTGATGATGCCCTCGATATCCAACTGATAGAATCCGCTATGGATCGTATAACCAAGGGAGAAATGAAAACAATTTCGCTTGAAAAAGCTGGAGAGGAACTCGGGTTCAAATGATTTACAGAGTCGAGCTGTCAGATGATGCTCTCAAAGCACTCAAAGAAATGGACAAACAGATGGCCATACGTATTTATTCATGGATTTCAAAAAACCTAGATGGATGCACAGACCCAAGAAGAATCGGTAAAGCGCTATCAGGCAATTATTCCGGCGAATGGAGATACCGTATTGGCGATTACAGACTTCTAGCAGTCATCAAAGACGATGTTATCACAATACTGATTCTTGAGATAGGACACCGTAGCAAAGTGTATAATGACTAAAATGCAGGTATTAACCATTTCTTCTCCACTTTTTGAATATTTATTAGATACTATTTTATAGAAGTTCTAATGTATGTATGAGTAGTGAACCAACGGTTAACAACCTAGTGATACAATGATGGAACTGGACGAACTGCTATCCATAGTGGAGAACCCCACCAGACGCAGAATTCTGGAGTATCTCACAAGGGAACCCAGCTATCCCCTTCAGCTCTCGAAGGAACTGGGGATAAGCCAGCAGGCGGTGATGAAGAACCTCTCCCTGATGGAACAGAACGGAATGGTGATGAGCTATCCAGAAGCGAGCAGCATGGGCCCGACTAGGACAGTATACGCACCGAACGCACAATTCACCATAGTCATCGATATGCACGATAACATGTTTTCCGCCAGGATCGTCTCCTCGGGAGATATACAGCCCGACGAGACCCACATAGACGGCATGGATGAGGCGATGGAGCGCATCAGAGAGATCGATACCAGGATACAGGAACTGGACGATGAGCGCTCCGATCTCCTGAGCGAGCGCAATGCGGTCATGAGCTGGTTCAACCAGACCATCCACTCCATAGAGGATCCCGAAAAGAGGAAGGAGCTCTACGGAAGGTTGGACAGTCTGACGGAAGATGATAAGAGAACACTGACAAAGGAGGTCTGAAAATGGTAAACGAGAAGGCCATAAAGGTCGCAGAACTGAGATCCGGTGAAACCGGAAAGGGAATCGCCAGACTCGACCCCGAACTGATGAACATTTTGGGCATCAAAGTGGGCGACATCATACAGATAGACGGCAATAAGAAGACCGTCGCAAGAGTCCTCATGGGAGAACCCGAGGACGCCAACAGAGGAATCGTGAGGATCGACGGCTCCACCAGACGCAACGCGGGAGTGTCTTTGGACGAACGCGTAGCGGTGAAGAAGATCACGGTCAAAGAGGCGGAGAAAATCACATTCTCCCCGTCCGACCAGCTCAGACTGCAGGGCGGAGAAGAATACCTCAGACAGGTGCTAGAGGGAAGGGCGCTGGCAAAAGGAGACGCCATCACACTGAACATCATGGGAAACAAGATGGACCTCATCGTCACGTCCTTCTCCCCGGGAGGGGACGCTGTACTGATGAGTCCCAAGACACAGGTCAAGATATCGGACAAACCCGCAGCGAACGGGGATGTACCGAAGGTGTCCTACGACGATATTGGAGGGCTCGGCGATGCCGTCAAGAAAATCAGGGAGATGGTCGAGCTCCCGCTCAGACACCCTGAACTCTTCAAGAGGCTGGGCGTCGAAGCTCCCAAAGGTGTGCTCCTCCACGGACCGCCAGGAACAGGAAAGACAATGCTGGCGAAAGCAGTAGCCGGCGAGACCAGCAGCAATTTCATCTCCATCGGCGGACCTGAGATTGTCAGCAAGTTCTACGGGGAATCCGAAGGCAAACTGAGAGAGATCTTCAAGGAAGCCGAGGAGAACGCACCCAGCATCATATTCATCGATGAGATAGACTCCATCGCCCCCAAAAGAGACGAGGTCAGCGGGGAAGAGGAGAGACGCATAGTCGCACAGCTCCTGTCCCTGATGGACGGATTGAACTCCAGGGGTAAGGTCGTGGTCATCGGTGCTACCAACAGGCCCAACGCCATCGACGAGGCCCTCAGAAGACCAGGGAGGTTCGACAGGGAGATCGAGATCGGGATCCCGGACAGGGACGGACGCTACGAGATCCTGGAGATCCATACCAGAGGTATGCCGCTTGCAGACGATGTTGACCTTTCCTGGCTCGCAGACAAGACCCACGGATACGCCGGAGCAGACCTGAACGCACTCACGAAAGAAGCCGCGATGGCGGCCCTGAGAAGGGTGCTCCCTGACGTGGACCTCGAAGCAGAGGAGATTCCAAGAGAAGTGCTGAACAACATCCTGGTCACCAAGGATGACTTCAAGAACGCACTGAAGGACATGCAGCCCTCGACTATGAGAGAGGTCCTCATCGAGAAACCCAACGTGAAATGGGAGGATATCGGTGCGCTGGAAACCGCGAAGCAGGAATTGAAGGAAGCCGTGGAATGGCCTCTGAAGTTCGGAAAGGTGTTCGACCATATGAACGCCAAACCTCCGAAGGGGATCCTGCTGTACGGACCGCCCGGAACGGGAAAGACGCTCCTGGCGAAAGCCGTGGCAACGGAATCCGAAGCTAACTTCATCTCGGTGAAAGGACCGGAGTTCCTCAACAAATGGGTCGGAGAGTCCGAGAAGGCTGTGAGGGAGACGTTCAGAAAGGCCAGGCAGGCTTCGCCTTGTGTGATCTTCATGGACGAAATCGATTCCATCGCACCCGAGAGAGGGACTGGCAGCGACAGCAATGTCACCGAACGTGTAATCTCCCAGATGCTGACCGAGATGGACGGTTTAGAAGGACTGAGCGATGTCGTGGTGATAGCTGCTACTAACAGGCCCGATATCATGGATCCTGCACTGCTGAGGCCAGGTAGATTCGACAAATCGATTTACATCGCACCCCCGGACAAAGAATCCAGAGCATCTATATTCGGCATCCACACCAAAGGAAGGCCTTTGGCCGATGACGTGGATTTGGATGCCCTTGCCGACAGGACCGACGGGTGTACCGGAGCCGATATCTCCGCGATATGCAACGAAGCGGTCATGAATGCCGTCAGGAGACTGGTGTCCCAAGGAAAGGACCCCACCGATGAGGAGATTGCGGCATGCAAGGTCTCCATGGAGGACTTCGAGAAGTCTCTGGACAAGTTCGGACCCAAATCCAGGCAGAAGCTCAGCGAATACGGACACTGAACCCGAAGGGGGAACATCCCCCTTCCCTTGCATTTGCAACAAAGATGTGCACGACTGGGAATAGTGTTTATAGAAGTGTAAACACTTTCCGATACTATGGGAAGAACAGACCTTATCAACACCGCCCGCGCCATTCTGGCGAAGGCAGGTTTCGATGTGTCCTCGGCTCTGACGCTCAGGGGCATCTGCTTCGATGTCGTCGCAAGAAGGGACGATAAGGTTCTGATCGTCAAAGTTCTCAGTAACATAGATGCGTTCTCCAAGGAGAACGCCGATGAAATGAAGATGCTGTCAGACACCCTCGGGGCGGTCCCGATCGTCATAGGGGAACGCTCCAGTTCAGGAGCTCTCGAACCGGGCATCGTCTATTCGAGATTCAACATATCAATCGTCTCCAACGAGACTTTGGCCGATCTCCTGCTCGACGAGGCCCCGCCCTTCATCTTCGCCGCTCCCGGCGGACTATATGTCAGATTAGACAGCGAGCTTCTGAAGGCCGCACGCGAAGAACAGGGCATAAGCCTGGGTGCGATGGCCGAGACCGCAGGGGTATCCAGACGCACCATCCAGATGTACGAGACCGGGATGGGTGCGATGATCGATGCCGCTCTGCGCATAGAGGAATACCTAGGCGTACCCATCATCGAACCGATCGATCCGTTCACATTCAAGAGCGAGGAACGCCAGAAAGAGGAGAAGGCCCTCCCCGAACCCGTTCAGTCCTATGCATTGGACCAGCTGTCGACACTGGGATTCTCGGTGAGACAGGTGACGAAGAGCCCGTTCGAGGCTGTCAGTTCGTCAAGCGGCACCCTCATGCTCACCGGAATAGGATCCGATGACGAGAAGGTCCTTCAAAGGGCGGTCGTGGCGTCGGAGATATCGAGGGTCATGGACAGATTCTCTGTTCTGATTGTCGAACGCAAACACAGCAGGGATAGCATCAATTCCACCGCCGTGGTGTCCAACGACGAACTGAAGAAGATGGACGACCCCGGTGAACTCACCGATCTGGTTGCAGAAAGGGGAACAAAGAAATGATCTCCCTCGAAGTGAACGGATGCAAGGTCGATATCCTGACCATCGTCAACGGACTCGTGTCGGAAGCAGACAGGGTCCGCAAAGAATTCACCGAGCATGAAGCATACGGCGTCGCACTTTCCATCGAAGGGATCCAATGCCTGAAGAACAGACGCAACATCGAGGAATCGTTCGATGTGAGTGAGCTGGACATGGTGTACATCAAGCATCTGGAGAGGTTCGGAGCGGCCGAGATACCATCGCCGGCCATGTACACGTTCATCGATCTTGTAACCGAGACTGGCAATCTGTGCATCGCACTCGATATGAATGATGATGATTTCACCAATCTGTACTGCGATAACGTCGGAACGCTGGAGTTCGTCAAGGAACACGGGGTTGCGAAAAAAGGGATGAAAAGAATCTTCGACGGTTCTACACCAGAGAAGATGGCCATACAATGGGATGATTTCGTCAATTCAAGCATCAAATCATACGGCAAACTCTCAAAAGAAAGAGAAAAACATATAGCCAATGAGATCAAAGACATTGCGAAATACAAGAAAAGCCTTCTTGTAATATTGGAAGTCGAACGCGCCGAAGGCGTTGTAACGCTTTTAAGGTGAATGACATGGCATGCGATGACTGCGAAAAGAACAAAGAAGCAGGGAACAAATTCTGCACCAGATGCGGTGCCCCCCTAGAACAGATATTTCTGCAGCCAGCATATGAGACTGAAGAATCACTTCCTGAATCAGAATCGGATATCGTCGAAGATTGCCCCGAATGTGCGAGGAACAGAATACTCGGACGGAAATTCTGCACCACCTGCGGCAAGCAGCTGGTTGACTATGTACCAGATTATGATGAGGAACGTAAAGGCAACTCAGGCTGGGCGGTACCTGTCCCCAGCATGATCGTGCTGGCCATCGCGCTGATTTTCAGCTTGGTATGCCTATTCATCTACATCGGCGATGTATGGAGATATGTTTACGACATCAACATCTCGATCTACGTGTTCTTTATTGTGGAAATAGATCTCGGCGTGATAACAGGCCAGATCGCACAATTATATTGGCTGTTCATAGCCGTCGTACTGCTGGCATCATCCATGCTCATCCTATGGTTCTCCAGAGGTGCCTTCTCCGGATTCAGGTCCCCCGGGTACAAGGAAAGATTGGAAAGAACCCCGCTGTACAACCTGGGCTTATTCTTCGGTTCGACCCTGGTCATCGAGGTCGCGATAACCATAATCCTGCAAGGACTCGGATTCAATATAAGCAGCCCGGAGATCATGCAGCGGTTCACACCGGTTGAAAACGCATTCTATATGGCAAGGGCCGCTGTATGGGAGGAGATAGCATTCCGTCTTGTACCCCTGGGATTGCCGATGATGATTATCGCGATAGCAATGCGTAGGAAGGACTGCCTCAAACAGATTCTCGGCGGTTTCGGAATGAGCCGCGTCGCGTTCATCCTGCTCATAGTATCCTCAATCGTATTCGCATATGCTCATGTGGATGGATGGGGAGTCTGGAAGATGTTCTCCATCATGATCAGCGCCTTCACGATGGGTTACCTGTTCATACGTTTCGGAATATATGTCTCGATAATATTCCACTTCATAACGGATTACATGGTTATGTGGTTGATTGTGGATCAGACCATCGGATCCATATTGGAGTTTGCTATCATCGGATTGGGTGTGATCTGCATCCCGTACGCCATAAAGAAGATGGTGGAAGGAATCGGGGCCTTGAAGACCAGGCCGAACATCTCATTCGATCAGTTCAGCAGCGATTCCAAGAAGGACTGAGACTCGATAGCGGATTCCAGACTGCGGGCCTCGATGACGTAATTACCCCTGTATGAGTCCATCTTCGATAGCACTTTGACGAAATCTATCCTACCGGCACCTATCGTGAGATGCTCATCGTTCACTCCCTTGTTATCATGGATGTGGACATTGAATATGCCGTCGCCGAAGGTCTCTATCATCGCATCTATCTGGCCGGTGGTGTTGGCGTGACCTATGTCGAAGCATATGTCGAGATCCATCCCCTCCACGATATCGCTGAGCTCAGAAGCAGTCCTTCCGAGGAAGAAGTACATCTCCGGCATGTTCTCGATGGCTACATGCACCCCGAACTCGCCGGAAGCCTTCTCGAGCTCAACCATGGACTCCCTGGCTTTGGCGATGTATCTGCCCTCTATCCCGCGAACTGACATGGAAGACAATCCCGGATGTACAGTGACCCTATCGATATCCAACCTGCTTGCCGCTTCGATTGTGGCTATGGTCTCTTTCAGTGAAGCTTCTCTGATCGAATCGTAGATGGATGCGAGATTGATGTCGCAAATGGGTGCGTGAACCGAGTAGCTGATATCGTACGAAGGGAGCAGTTCCGCGAACTCGTCGAAATGATTCGAAATGCTGTTGTCGGCTTCCGAGAATATCTCCCACAGGTCGAACTTCCCCACGATCTTATCCAGGACAGCCTGCGGATTCTCGGCCGAGAATGCGGTGCATGAGATACCAATCATATCCTGACTTCCTCACCGTCGACCGTCACAGGTGCGACAGTGTCGATGAGTCCCTCGATGCAATCATCCTCGATGCATACCTCGATGGCACCGAGAACAGGGTTCTTGTCCGCGAATGAGACTTTTCCCACAGTAGCCACCTGCTTGTTCAGGTTGACCCATGTCTTGTTGCCCCTCAGATTCTTCAGCATGACCCCACGCGTGGCATCAAGTATCTTCTGCTTGCGGATGAGCTTGGAGAAACGGTCCAGTGTTGCATCCCCCGTGAATCCCTTGTCACCGAGCTCCAGTTCCGCATCCGGGAAGATGGAAAGAATCGCGGCCGCTACTTTGTCCGGATCCTCGCTCGGATTGACCGGACACATGATCTTGACTGAGGTCATGAATATGAGGAACGAAACCACCGATAAAAACCGTACCACGGAAAGACTAAAAGATAAGGGCTCATTTGTGATTTCATGAAGAACGAAATCCTGTCCGTCGCCGCAAGCAAGGGCATATTCTTCTCGCCCGATGCGATGGAGATGATCCTCTCCAACGACAAGCCGATGGATTTCGTGAACACCGTATTCTCGCATCTCGCGAAGAATGCCATGTTCGTCAGCAAGCAGGACATCATGGACTGCATCGCGGGAGACAAGATCCTGTTCCAATCGGAACCGGAGGTGAAACCGCATAACAAGTTCACATCCGACCTGACCATAGTCAAAGGAACTGATGTGACCGGAGAATCCACCTGCGAGGGAAAGGTGAACGATTTCGCACAGTACTTCAGGGGCAGGTTCTTCTCTCTCAAAAGGCTGATTGAGAAGCGCAACGACTTCGGAAAGGCCATGAGCATCTCCAAAGCCAAGACCATGGACAGGACGGTCCGTATCTGCGGCATCATCTTCGACACATCCACAACGAAGAACGGCCACAAGATGATCTCCCTCGAGGACGACACCGACATGATCAAGGTGTTCATCCACAAGGAATCACCCATCGCGAACGAGCTGTTCGTGACGGATGAGGTCATCGGGGTGGAGGGGAGGCTCAACATCAAGATGGGCGCCATCATGGCCGAGAAGATATTCAGACCGGACATCCCGAAGACCCACAAATGGGAACTAAGCGACTCGACTTCCAAGGTGGCATTCCTGTCGGATGTTCACGTAGGGAGCACTACATTCCTTGATACCCAGTGGAAAAAGATGATCTCGTGGCTCAAGGAGAACTCAGAGGAGAAAGGCATCAACTACGTCGTGTTCCCTGGAGATGTCGTCGACGGAATCGGAGTGTTCCCGGATCAGGACAAAGAACTGCTCATAGCCGACATCTACGACCAATACGCACAGCTCGCAGAATACCTCAAGGACATCCCGGATCACATCAAGATGGTTATCCACCCCGGGAACCATGATGCGGCACGCTCCGCCGAACCCCAACCGGCTCTGAACAAAGTATTCACCGAGAAGTTCGACTCCAACATCCTGATGGTCGGTAACCCCGTCTACATGAGCATTGAGGGCAGAACAGTCATGTCGTACCACGGAAAGAGCATAGATGATTGGGTGGCAGCCGTCCAGTACCTCACATACGAGGATCCGCTCAGAGTCATGAAGGAGATGTGCATCAGACGCCATCTCGCACCCATCTATGGACAGAGGAATGCTCTGGCACCGGAGAAGAAAGACTATCTCGTCATGGAATACGTCCCGGACATATTCGTATCCGGGCATGTGCACGGCGCAGGCCAGCTCCAGTACAACAACGTCCGTCTCATCAACGCATCCACATGGCAGAGTCAGACCGAATACCAGAAGATGCACAACTTCAACCCCAACCCCGCCATCATGCCTACGGTGGACCTCGGCAGCGGTAAGGTCGAGATGCACGATTTCAACTGATGGATCGGTTATAAAATCAACGCAGGAACCCATCCCTTGCGGGACGGGTCTGTTCTTCCTGCGGACCTCAAATGTCAGAGGTGCATCTGACATAGAATGTTTCGTTGATAAGCTTACGGTCTAACAAGATGCAGGGGGATTCCCCTGCCGTCTCAATAAAGTTTGAGCTTTCCGTTCGAGGAAAGTGCGAAACAGATGTATTCGCAGATGATGAACGATACTGCAAACATCAGAACCGAGCATGCCAATAACGGAACCGAATTCGCTCCTGTCTGGCAGTAGGCATAACCGAAAATCAGACCCAATATGTAGAATATCAGTGTACATCCGGCCATCTTCCTGGACTCTCCATGCAGCATGATGAGGACAGCGATCATCACCAAACCGATGAACCACCCTACGGTTATATCGCCGCAGAACGGGTGTATCAGGAAGAGCACTCCGATCATCCAGAACATGATGGGGGTGAATCTCATCCTTCCGGCTACCAGCATCACGAACCCTACAATGACCATCATCAGACCGATAACCATGCTCAGGTTTTCCGAATAAGCTGAAACAATCACCCCGTCCGTAAGGAGCTGGACGATCTCCGCCAGCGGCATGACGGCTATGAGAAGGTATCCCAATACCGATCCGACGGTTTTGAAATGAACCGGTGTTCCATCGTTGCTTTCGTCATCTTCATCGGCAACGAGTATGTCGTACAGCCTGAATTTGAACTTCTCGCATCCGAGGATCAAAGCGAAGTATCCGCAGAGGATGGCGATAAAACCGACACACATGATGGTCACGGCCATCATACCGTCCACATTCCTCAGTACCTGCAACCCTATCAGCACACACAGAGCAGACAGGATCTTGGCCTGTTCGTTCCTCGTGATGAGGAACATCAACGCGAGCGGGAAGAAGATCAGATCGACTGCGATTACAGATGCTTCTCCGGAATGCTGTATAACCAGGGTCATAGCCGAGAACAGAATGAAGAACAAGGCGAACAGATCGCGCTTGTGGAGCAATGCCAGGATCACTCCGATAATCAGCACGAAATCGGAAATAATGATCTCGATTACGTTGTATCCGGCATATGTGGCGCTGCCGGTTTTCAATATGTTGACCAAAGCTATCAGATGCATGACAAACATCAGAAAGAAACCTGACATCGTCACGTATCTGCGAAGGTCGGCCTTCATTTCATTCGATAGATTCACTATCGATTCATTTGACATAATCTGACGATTACATTCAGCCTATTTATGGAGAGGTGTAAAAAAGAAAGAGCGGCGAAACCACTTCCGCCGCCGATTCGATTTGTTTGATACTGTTATCAAGCATGCTTGATTCCAGTATAGAGAGCTATCTCGGAATTCGTTGTACACAGATCCTCAAGGGAGAGCTCATCCAATCTCTCATGTCCGGACACCCTGAGGAAGATCCTGATCTCCTCGGTCGATACATTGAGGAAGTTGGCTACCCTCTGCGCTCCGGCCTCCACATCCAGGCGGGATTCCAATTCGGGATCCTGCGTAGCAATGCCCATCGGACACTTTCCGCTGTTGCACGCCCTGAACCTCTGGCATCCGAGGGCCATCAATGCAGATGATGCGATTGCAACCGCATCCGCGCCCATGGCAAGTGCCTTGATGAAATCCTTGCTGGTACGCAGACCGCCTGTGATTACCAGTTCCTGATCCATCCCGTTCTCATCCATGAACTCCCTTGCCCTGGCGAGAGCGTAAATCGTTGGAACGGACGATGCATCCTTGAGGAACTTGGGTGAGGATCCCGTAGCACCTCCCCTTCCGTCTATCGTGATGAAGTCGCATCCGGATTTCCTGATGAAATTGAGATCCTCTTCGATGTGCCCTGCTGCGATCTTCACCCCTATGGGTGCCCCTCCCGTCTTCTCGCGGAGATCGTCTACCATCTTCTTCAGGTCCTCCTCCGAGTTGATCTCCGGGAATCTGGACGGACTGAGGATATCCTCTCCTCTCGGTTTGCCCCTCATCGCTGCAATCAGGTCTGTGACCTTATCCCCGGGAAGGTGTCCGCCCATACCGGGTTTGGTTCCCTGACCGATCTTGATCTCCACAGCATCACATTTGCTGAAAGTGTCATCATTGGCACTGTACTTGTTGGGAATGTACTCAAAAATGTATCTGTACGAGTTGTTGATCTCATCGAAAAGCGCCCCGCCCTCTCCGCTGCACATGGCAGTCTTGGCCATGGCTGAACCTTTGGCAAGAGCAATCTTCGCTCTTCCGGATAACGCTCCGAAACTCATATGAGATACGTAGATTGGCGATTCCAACACCATCGGTTTCTTCGCGCTCTTTCCTATGACCGTCCGAACATCGACCGGCGCACCGTCATCAAGAGGCGGGAAAGCCAGCTGTCCTCCGAGGAACAATATGTCATCGAACTTCGGTATCGGCAGAAGCGTGTCCATCGGCTCACCCACACTCTTTCCGGAAACGGATATGGCATGAATCTCATTCATGATCCCGCCGTCTGTCTTCACAAGTGCCCTGTCATACTCAAGGGATTTCTTAGCGAGAACCCTCTCCTCTTCAGAAGTCTCTTTTGCGGGGGCGGCCTTCTTCTCGGAAGCGTCTCCCCCTATGAGAACGAATGCACTCTTGGGCGAATGACAGAGGGGACATACCCAATCGTCCGGGAGGTCCTCGAATTTGACTCCTTCCTCTTCCTCGTCGTAAATCTCTCCACAAACCGAGCACTTGTATACTGCCATGGATAAGCAATTCCAGTATCGATATAAAACAAATCAGTGGAACATCAGTCAGTCTCTGGTTCGGATCCGTCCTTACCCAGAATATGATCCAGATACTCGTTCTGTATTTTGACAACCTCGGTGCTGTCCTTCGCCTTAGAATAATCGGCCAGCATCTCACCGTTGAGCCTCAGGAACTCAGGCGCCCAGTTGAACCTGCCCAGGAACCCATCGGCCTGCTCCTTCTCACCAAGGATGTAAAGAGCTGCCATAACAGCCTCCGCACTGTTGAGCTCCATCGGCCTTCCCCAATTGATCGGGTTCGATGCCAGCAGATACGGAAGAGCTCTTTCCTCCACATTCTTCAGCCTCGGAAACTCGTCTATGTTGGTCCATGTGAGATCCATGACGACCAATCCCTTCTTGGCATGGATCATATCCGCCGGGGACATTGCTTTATCAGAAAATGGTGAAAGCACCACCGACCCTTTCGGGATAGCACCGAGGGTCTTGGCCTCCTTCCCGAGGTTGAACTTCAGCATGCGCTTCGCAGTGCACTTCTTCGGGTCGCATTGGCATTTGTCGTAGATGATTACCGGGATCATGCGGATACCAGGGACTTCAGGTTCTCCGGGTCCTTCATGTTGGCCGCGACCCAGGACTTGACCTCCTCGATGGTCTTCACGTAATCATCGAAGAGCTCCACATCGTCGGTGGCGGTGTATTCCGACCTGAGCCTCATCGGCACGAGGATCTGCTTGCCCTTCCAAGGGGACTTGTCCGCGTACTTGTCGAAGACGGGCTTCTGGAGATATATGACATAATCGTAATGGCTGTCATCCTTGGGGAGCTTCTCCTCATCCTTCAGATCCTTTGCGACCTGCCTTCTCATGTCCTCTCCGTTCTGATACATCACGGAGATCATGTCGCAATCGATGATGTCGTGATCGAAACCTGCGCTGTACACCTCGTACTTATCCTCGAACATCTGGTTGGTGAAATACTCTGCCAGCTGAGATACGAATTCGTTGCTCTGGTCCAGGAACAGAACGCAGGTCTTCTTTGATACGGTCTTGCTCATCATTACCCCTTTTCACAGAGTATGTTTTCGTCTAATTAATGCTTGCTGGAATCATGTTTGATTTTGATAGTGGCCCATATCGACATGATGGTTAACGCTCAACTACAAAAGCGTGGGGCACGTTCCTGCACCTAGTTGGCTTCAAAGTGATTATGTCATTTGTGGCCAAATCGTTCGATCATTTGTGGAAAAAACTACGATGCTCCAAAACTGTGTTCGGTAATTCCGATT
>DAXB01000061.1 GCA_002506175.1 Methanomassiliicoccaceae archaeon UBA113 | reverse complement strand
GCATGAAGATAGCGATCAACGTTGTAGGGTCGACCTCCTGGTATCTGGGAACCGACATCATTTTTGTCGGATATTCGAATAATGCTGTTGCACGACCGTGCGTCATCTTGGACGGTGCGGTCTTGAACCTGTCCTCCGCTCTCTCGGAATCCTCAATCTTCCTGCTGCGGTTCTCCTCTATCTCCACAGAGATGCCTTTGACCTTTGCCTCGAGATCGATCTTGATCTTCTCGGCCTTCTTCGTAGGCACCCATGCATCCATGACAAAGGTGTACTTGCTGCTGGCGACCCTGACCGGGAGGGATCCCTTCTCAGTGTCGAAGCTGAGTTCTTCCTCGGTTGCCCTGAGGACGTGTTTGTATTTCTCAAAAAGACTCTCGATTTCTTTCTGAACTGCCTCGAGCTCCTTGTTGAGGACCTCCACATCTGTGGTGACCTGTGCAAGGGCTTTCTTCGGGTCTCCCGTCTGCTTGGGAACTTCGATTTCGGAGAATCCGAAATTCGACAGGATAGACTGGGCCTCGGCCTTGTCTTTCGACCTGACGAACACTGCGACTACTCCGGCTTCTTTCTTTCCGAAGCTGACATAGACTTCTCCATCCAGGGGCTTGAGTGCCTCTGAAGGGTCCTTGTCCACTGTTCCGACGAAAGCTCCGATCGACCTGTAACCAGAATAAAGGTCCAGATCGATGGGCAGTTTTGAAAGGAGCTCAAGATTCTTCTTCTTTGCGTTTAACTCGGTGATTCTCTGATTGAGATCATTCCTCTTATCGAAAACGGCATTGACCTCCGTTTCGATAGATTCGACGCTGTCAGATGTTATCTGGCTCCTGATTTCATCCTCAGATATCGGCTGGGTCTTGGTATGCTTGTTGATACCGAGATCCTTCTCCATCGCACGCACCTTAATCAGCCTCTCGGCTGCCTTGGGTGAGTAGGGACGGGGCGTTCCGAGGGTGAAACCCTCATCCGCGTCGACGGTATGATCGATCAGGTGGACTGCCTCGAAACTGTACAAGACATCGATAGTCTCGTCCAAGTAACTGTTGGCACCCACGACCACGATCCTACTCATCGACTCAGGAAGTAACATTCAAAATCCTCTCAATTTCTTCTTTAAGGAAATCCTTTGCTTCCTGTTTTTTCGCTGAGGATCTGCTGAGGATGCTATCTGCATCCCTCTCTCCCTCAACAATGACTTTGTCATGCTTGAGGTTGAGTTCAGTCTTCTCCCTTGCGATTGCGGATTCGTAAGAGCTGCGCATCTGAGCTTCAGCGTCCTGAATCTTCTTCACAGAATCCCTGCGAGTTTCAGCAAGAGTGGCTTTCTGCTGCTCCTCGGCCTCGATGACCTTGGCGTCAGCTTTGGCTTCCTCTTTCTTTATCTCCGTAAGTATTTCAGTCCGGCTCAAATTTACACTCCCCGACTTAAGTCTGCAATTACGGGATTAGTACTTAACCGTACCCCCTAATGTTATAATAAAAGGAACGAAAAAAGATGTTTTCTAAAGGTGTTTCTCACTTTTCGGTCACTTTGCATTCACGTATGACGATGCCCGCTTCCACAAGCAGGTCCTTGGCAAGATCATCCGGATAACCCTCACTGTAGATGATCTCCTTGATCCCTGCATTGATGAGGATCTTCGCACAGAGGGAACAGGGATAGGTAGTCGTGTAGATGACGGAACCGTCAACGCTCACACCGAAATAAGCGGCTTGAGTGACGGCATTCTGCTCTGCATGAACCCCTCTGCAAAGCTCATGACGGGTACCGGATGGAACATTGAGCTTCTCACGTATGCAACCGACTTCATCGCAATGCCTAGTCCCTTTCGGAGACCCGTTGTATCCGGTCGACAGAACCCTCTTCTCCTTAACGATGACCGCCCCGACTTTGCGTCTCATGCAAGTCGAACGAGTCGACACCAACTGGGCCATATTCATGAAGTATTCGTCATTGCTGGGTCTTTGCATAGGACGTAATGTCGATAGTATTATTTAGGCTTGTACGCAACAGAAAAATGAAACCGATTTTATACATCAAAACCGTTTACAAAACCGTGAACAAAGGGAACAAAATCATCATCGCCGTCCTCGGAATCATAGTGATTGCATTCTTCGGATCCTATGCAGCAATCGCATCGATGTCGGGAGCAGATTCGCCTTTAAGTGTGATAATGTCATCAAGTATGCAGCACGATCCCAATAATTCTCAACTTGGAGTTGTGGATACAGGAGATGTCATGGTGGTATTCTCACCAGACAGAGTAGAAATTCAAAGCTATGTCCAAGGAACAGTGACAGGTTTCAGCTCGTTCGGAGATTATGGATCCGTTATAATCTATGACCGTGGCAGTGATAAGAATCCCGTCATCCATAGAGCGATAGTCTATCTGAACTATGATAATACTACTCAAACATGGAACAGCTCCGAATTGAGGGATTATAAAGGAAAATGGTCCGTTTCAAACGGTTCATGGGAATCGATGACCGGGACATTGAAATTTACAGACATCACACAATCCCACAAGACCGTATCAATAGTCCTTGATAATCTGAAAAAAAACAGCGGTTATCTGACAATGGGCGATAATCCTAAGACGAACACATATTTCGATCAAAGTGGAATCGTTGACCATCCGATTAATGAAAAATCCATTGTCGGAGTTCCTCAAATGGAGATTCCATGGTTTGGAGTAATTAAAGTCTGGATGAATCCATCAAAACAGGCTTATCTTGAATATGTACCGAACTCTATTGTATGTTTGGTCATGTTGTTTTCGACTATTTTCTTACTTATTTTCTTCTCTGATATCATACCTATGAAAAGAGAAACAAAGAAGATTTTAGAGAAATATAAAATATAAAACAAAAAACACCCCCACCCCTCTGTTTCCACTGGAATGTTTCCGGAGGGGCGGGTGTCTGAAAAATCAGATCAAAGTGGTCTGTTTAGGAGGTTTGTAATTATCGATATCTTTGAACAATTCATCAGATTTTACCAAACTTATGAGCTCTTTAGGTGTACTGAGTTCAATTTCCTTAGTACGTCCGGCTCTTCCGAATGATTTGACCCTAGCATGTACTATTCCCAACATATCCAATTCAGAGATGAGATCCGCGACCCTTCTCTGAGTAATAACAGATTGACCGGTGATTTCACAGAGGAATTTGTATGTCGAATATACATCTCCTGTAATCATCGTGTTCATTCCCTGTTCTGTATTTTTAATGACACTCATAAGAACAAGTTTTGATTGAACAGTCAATGTTTTGATAACTTCAGAAACAGCATCCAATTCGATTTTGCTCTTTGCAGATTTCACATGAGCCTCTGTTATTGAAGTATCTCCGTTTCTTTCTGCTATATCCGCAGACATCCTGAGAAGATCCAAAGCTCTTCTTGCATCACCCATTTCTTGAGCTGACAATGCAGCACAATATGGGATTACTCCTTCTGCAAGAATTCCATCATCAAAAGCTTCCTTCGCCCTATCATATAGGATATCTTGAAGTTGATTCACATTATACGGAGGGAAAATAATCTTTTCTTCTCCCAATCTGCTTTTAATTCTTGTACTGAGAAGTTCTGTGAATTTTGTGTTATTGGTGATACCGATGATAGATACTCTTGAACTTTTCAATTGATCATTGATAGATGTAAGATAATAGAAGATATCGTCTCCGTTTTTTTGAAATGATCTATCTATTTCATCAAGTACGACAATGAAGATTTTGTCAGCTTCTTCGATATATGCTGTTAATTCTGATAATATTTTTTCAAGACTCCATCCTGTAAAAGGTATTCTTCTCGAAGGATCGGATATTATCTGATTCGCAATATTATAAAGAATTCCATAAGGTGTGTCTACAATTTCACAATTAATGTAGATAAAACTGCAATTTTTTTCTTCAGGATCTGCTTTTTTCAATTCCTTTCCGATATAATTCATCACAGCTGTTTTTCCGGTTCCTGTTTTTCCGATAATTAAGATATTGGAAGGTTTATCCTTATTCAGAGATGGAGCAATGATTTCTACAATTTCATTGATTTTATCATTTCTGTGAGGTAATTTCTCAGGAATATATGATGATTGGAGAATTTTCTTATTCTTCACTAATACATTTCTCTTTTCCATATATTGTGTGAAGATATTAGATTCAGACATTCTTTTTCATCTCCAGTCGCCCATACCGGTTTCTTATTTTCTTTCCTCTGTAATATCAATTAGAATATAAGTCTTATCAAAACAAAGGAATTGCAAATAAGCTTCTTCTTCAAAAAAGTTTCATGCCTTTTTCTTTTGCTGATTATTCTGTTTTTTATAGGACTGCTTCTATAACAGATTCAGAGGGAAACCTATGAAAGGTTGGTTAGTTATCGGAGCATGTATTCTTGGAATCGCAGCATTTGTTGGATTCCTCATTCTCGTTAATGCACTGTGTGCTTGAACGATCAAAACACCCACTTCTTCCTTTCCAGTGGAAACAGAGGGGTGGGGGGCTTTTTTTTACTACTTGTAATAATCTCTATTTTAATGATAATATCATTGTAATTCGATCTGATGTTTCATAATGACAAATATGTTTACATTGGATTATCTGTAATATTCATAATAGGGTCATTTGCATTTTTTTCTGATGGATCTAATATCGAATATGATCTTGAAGGATTCATCTATGATATCAGAATAACAGAGAATGGATGTATTTTCAATATTGAATCCGATGATCAGTGTATTCGTTGTTATTATTCGGAGATACCAATCGAATTCGGTTATTATGCAATTATTGGGAATTATTCGGAAAACAATACTATTTTTTTTGTTGAAAGGATGTTTTTCAAAGAATAAGATTTGTAAATGACGATAGATAGATATTGAAGGATAATATCGGAATATTCATGTTCGTAGCAGTGGATGATACTGATTCCATGAAAGGGAATTGCACAACCTTCCTTGCTACTGAAATAATCAAAGAATTCTCGGATTTGGATCTTATTGGGAATCCTCGTTTGGTCCGCCTTAATCCTGCCACTCCTTGGAAGACGAGAGGAAACGGTTCCCTTGTAATGAGATTTGGAAAAGGTATCGGAAAGAAACGTTTCATCGGAATGATCGGGAATAGGAAAATCTATTGTTATGACAAATGCTCATCTTTCGAGCCCGATCCAAAAATGATGAAAGAAAGGATCATCCCCCATATCGAAGAACATCATGAGGATGATTCGGATCCTGGGTTGTTGATATCGAGGATCAAGCCTTCACAGAAGTTCTATTGGAACGGTGTGAGAACCATCATGAATCGGAATGTCATCGATCGCGAGATAATGAGGATCGGAGGAACGACATTTGAGATAGGGTGTGGAAGGGGGCTTATCGGCTGCACTTGCGGAATGGCATGGCGGCCGAGGGATACAACTTTCGAGCTACTCTCCTATAGACCTGAAACAAGATGGGGAACTGAACGTATCTTCGAACCGCTCACTATCAGAGATATGGAGCACAGTTTTCCGACTACATTTAACAGTTGGGAGGATAGAATGCAGAAGGTTGCGATGGTTCCTTCCACCCCGTGTCCAGTCATGTATGGTCTCAGAGGGGATGTGGAAGAAGATCTTATCGAAGCTTCCAAAATGATAAAGACTGAACCTATCGAGAGATGGATGATCTTCCTGACGAATCAGGGAACCGATGACCACCTTATTGTTAATCCGAAGGAATTGATTCCAAATCAATCGTATTGTCTGAAAGGAATCGTAGTTTCACAGCCGAGACATATATCCGGAAGTCATGTTTTCATCGATATTGAGACAAGATTCGGGACAGTTACATGCGGTGCATACGAACCCTCTAAGGAATTCCGTTATACTGTAGATTGGTTGGTTCCCGGCGACGTCATCGAGGTTATGGGAGAGTTGAGGGATGATCCCCGTACTCTCAATATCGAGAAGATCCATGTTATCGATACAGCAGACGAATACCGTAAGGTGTCGAATCCCGTCTGTCCCGAATGCGGCAGGACCATGAAGTCCACAGGCAGCAATCAACCATACAAATGCAAGGCGTGCCACACGTCATCTATGAGGCCCGTGATGGAACCGGTGGTGCGTCAGATAGTGCCTGGGTGGTATCAACCGCCTACTGCTGCCAGAAGGCATCTTTCAAAGCCTTTGAAGAGGATGGGTTTGGAACAACCCGTTGAATTCGTCAATGGTCGTATGCTGTGAACGTCATTCTTTTATACAGTACTCATATAAGTTCGCTCCAGAAGGGACATCCATGGACGAAGTAGTGATTCTCAGTGCAGTAAGAACACCCATTGGAAAATTTGGAAAGACACTTACAGGTATCAAGGCTACCGACCTCGGAGCCAAAGTGGTAAAGGAAGCCGTCAGCAGAGCCGGATTGGAGCCTACGGATATTGAGGAGTGCATCATGGGTAACGTCATCAGTGCCGGACTCGGTCAGAATCCTGCAAGGCAGGCCGCTATCGGGGCAGGACTTCCTGTGGAGATCGGCTCTTTCACCGTCAATGCGGTCTGCGGATCCGGAATGAAGGCGGCCATGCTTGCGGCTGATGCGATCAAGGCCGGAGAGTACAATGTGCTTGCAGTCGGAGGAATGGAGAGTATGTCCAATGCACCGTACATCATGAACGGGGCAAGGTGGGGATACAAGATGAACGACCAGCCTGTTGTGGATGCAATGGTTCACGACGGTTTGTGGGATATTTTCAACAACCAGCATATGGGATTCACCGGAGAGATCGTCGCAGAGAGGTTCAATGTATCAAGGGAGGACGCGGATCAGCTTTCAGTCGAATCGCATCAGAAGGCTGCAGCTGCCATCAAGGCAGGAAAGTTCAAGAAAGAGATCCTTCCGATCACGATACCCAACAAGAAGGGGGACATAATCTTCGACACAGACGAGGGAGTGAGGGAGGATTCCACTATGGAAACCCTCGGAAAGCTCAAGCCTGTGTTCAAGAAAGACGGAATAGTCACGGCAGGGAACTCCTCGCAGCTGAGTGACGGGGCGGCATCCCTTGTCGTAGCGTCAGGTAAATGGGCCGAGGAACACGGGCTTAAACCTCTCGCTACCATAGAAGCATACGGTGAGCGCGGAGTGAAGCCGGAGTACATCATGGAGGCCCCCATACCCACCACCAGGCACGTCCTGAAGAAGGCGGGGATGACAATTGACGATATCGACCTGTTCGAGCACAACGAGGCTTTTGCATCCGCTTCCTGTGCAGTCAAGAAGGAACTCAATGTCCCTGATGAGATCTTCAACGTCAACGGAGGAGCGGTCGCGCTCGGACACCCCATCGGATGTTCCGGAGCACGTGTCATCACCACACTCCTGTATGCTTTGCAGGATCGTAACAAAGATGTAGGTCTCGGAACCCTCTGTCTCGGCGGAGGAAATGCGGTCTCGATGATCATCCGTCGTTGCTGAATATTATCAATCCGGGCCTATGCCCGGTTAAACCCTTTCATCTTGTTTTTATCGAATCAATTCCCTGCACGTATCATGAAGAGCCTGGAAGCCGTCATGGCAGAGGTAGAAGCTTCGAAGGACGACATCATCAGAACCGTAATCGAAGTCAACAGCATTCCCGCGTTAGCCCCCATAAACGGAGGAAACGGGGAGAGCAAAAAGATTGATTACCTTGCATCCAGGGCTTCAGGATTCGATAGCGTTACAAGGGTTGACGTTCCTGACGGACACGATCCGTCCGTCATGAGATCCAACCTTCTGGTCAAGAAGAATGGTAAGAGGAAAGGGACCGTATGGTTCGTTTCCCATGTCGATGTGGTTCCTACAGGGGATCCGGCGCTTTGGGATACGCCTCCGTTCGAACCGACTCTGAAAGGAGACAGGATCTATGGCAGAGGTACCGAGGACGATGGGCAGTCGGTCGTATCGTCTTTTTTCGCATCGAAGCCGTTCCTCTCCGAGGAATTGCCGGGAATGTCCATAGGGATAGCTTGGGTCGCGGATGAGGAGACGGGAAGCGAATACGGCATCAAGCATCTTCTGGATAAGGGCTATTTCGGTGAAGATGATGTGATCCTGGTCCCTGATTGGTGTACAGAGAAGGGGTGTATGGTAGATGTGGCCGAGAAGAACATCGTTTGGCTCAAGTTCTCAATAGAGGGTAAAACAGCCCATGCATCCGAACCTGCCAATGGGATCAATGCATACAAGGTATCCACGATCATGCTGATGGATCTGATGGAATCGTTCGAGGACAGGTTCGGAAAATCCGACCCCCTGTTCATTCCAAAGGTCTCTACATTCGAGCCCACCAAGAGATCAGCTACGGTGGAGAATGTCAATACAATCCCTGGATACGACGAGTTCTGCATGGATATCCGTCTGAACCCCTGCTATGATCCCGACCTTTTGGTTAGGATGGCCGAAGAGATCGCTGAAGTGTATTCGAAGAGCACAGGTGCTAGGATAACGGTGGAGAAACTTCAGTGTGAGAAAGCCGGAAAGCCATCATCAACGGATTCTGAGGGGTTCAAGGCATTTCTGGAATCAGTGGAGTCAGTCCTAGGAAAGGCACCGACTCCCTCGGGAATCGCGGGCGGAACATGTGCCAATTTCTTCAGATTGAAGGGTTTGGATGCGTATGCGTGGCAATGCGGAAGCGGAACACTTCATGCTCCGAACGAGTATGTAGAGATAGAGAATCTGATGGCGGATACGAAAGTGTTCGCTACGCTACTGTATAAGCTCTGCATGAATTGAATGTTCATTCGAACATGCGGTCGATCATCCACTCGGTGTTGAACATGACTATGTCGTCATATTCCTGACCGTTGCAGACGAACGCGATGGGCTTTCCGATGGAGTGGGCGATAGAAAGGGCCGCTCCGCCTTTCGCGTCTGTATCAATCTTGGTAAGGATGACTGCATCGATCCCGATTGCATCGTTGAAGACTTTGGCCTGCTCGATTGCGTTGTTCCCGGCAAGTGAGTCGCCGACGAACACCTTGAGGTCTGGTTTGGCGACCCTGACAATCTTCTTCATCTCTTCGATGAGGTTGTTGTTAGTCTGCATACGTCCCGCGGTATCTACGAGCACAACGTCCTTCATCTTGGACTTGGCGTGCTCAATGGCATCGAATGCGACCGCAGCGGGGTCCGCTTCCTGAGTCTGCTTGACGATCTTGCATCCGAGCTTGTCAGCGTGGATGGACAGCTGCTCTATTGCTCCTGCCCTGAATGTGTCGCATGCAGCCATTACAACAGTCTTGCCGTTATTCTGAAGGCGGTTGGCGATCTTCGCTATCGCGGTGGTCTTTCCTGTTCCGTTGATTCCGACGAACATGATCACCGTGGGTTTCTTCTGCTGGGAGATCCATTGGTCGAAGTCGAATTCGTTGATCTCAAGGACGTCTCTTACGGCATCCTTGACGCACATCTCGACTATTTCCTCGAGGGAGTATGAACGATCGTATTTCTTTCCGAGGAGGTTGTCTCTGACACCGTCCCTGATTTTCTCAGCGACGGGAACCGCGACATCGGCTTCGAGGAGGACTACGAAGAGCTCTTCCAGAATCTCGTCCAGTGCATCATCGCTGATTCTCTTTCCACCCGATTCCGATACGAGGGAGGCGGATTTGTGAGCATCGGAGGAACCAGTCTTCTTCTGCTGTTTTTGGAGCTTGAGCATCTCCTTCCTGGAGAGTTTGGGTTCCTCTTTAACCGGCTCTGGGGCCGGGGTAGAAATCTGTTCTTTCGAAGGGGTTTCCGGATTGATTGTGGGTTGGGATGTATCTTCGTCTTTCTTGTAGATGATCTCATCGTCAAGCTTCTCAGCCTTTCCGAAGATGCTCCTCATCTTGGATTTGAGCGAATCAAACATCCCGACACCACATCACTGAAGGGGGTTTAAGCTGCCCTGCCTGTTCACGTATTCCTGCTGTACGGCTTCGGAAACAGTGGTCAGAGCTTGCTGTACTTCTTGGAGTGCATCAACGGTCTTCTTCAGAGCCTGAGTGAGCTCTGCGGCGTTGGCTTCCATGAATTTCTCTGCATCGTCTGCGTTTTTCTCGACCGCGATATCGGATCCGATACCGACGACGACATTCTTGTTGGAAGTCACCTTGACGTTGATGAAAGACGAGGCTCCGACCGGTATGAGGAGCTCATCGCCCTCTTTGGCTGCTGCGAGTGCTTTGATGGACTCGCTGGCCATGGTCACTTCGTCGAGGGTTCCGCGGATGACCTGTACCTGACGGGACAGGGCCTCGGTCCTCTGTTTGTAGGATTCCATCAGCGCAAGCATCTGACGGAGCTCGTTGTCGTCCAAGTTCACTCACCGATCTGGTATTTGACGACGTGGTTGGTCACTTCATCGCCGGAGATCTCTTTGACTTCAGCGATGTCAATCTGCCATCTCTTGAGCTTGTGTTTGCTTCCGATTGTGGAGACTGCTTTCTCTTTGACTGCGGCTTCGTCCTCGGCGGCCATCTCGATTGCGAAAGACTGCCTGACCTGCCTGGGATCTGCGTAGGTTCCTGATACGAGGAATGCTTTCATTTTAATTACCTGTTTAGCCCACATTAGGAGACCCTTAATAAAGGTATCGCGCGTTTCTTATCATAAGTAATATAGGTAAACCGCTGCAGATATGACGGATAATAAATGTGCCAGATATCAGAAAATCTTCTCTTTTTGTGATTCTTCCGAGGCGAATCCGTAGGATGCCGCTTTTCTACCGATCAGGAAAACGGCGGCATATTCTGGAACCTCCGTCTCACCGCTGAGTTTGAAGTGCTGACCTTTCATGTCGAGCTCCATATCCTTCCTCATCGTGATCTTTACAGGGTCATCGGAATATTCATCGGGAACGGCCATCTGCAGAGGATCGAAGTCGGTAAGTTGCTGTCTTGTGATGGGCGTGACCCTGAGTCCGCTTTTCCCGTGCACGGAGCCCGGGAGACGGATCAGTCTCTTGATGTCGGCCGTGACCGGTTCGTCTACCTCTCCGGAAAGACGTGGCGCCATATCCTCTTTCATGACTTTGATGAGGATGTTTTGGGTGGGCTGTGATAAGACGGCCATGGTGTTCTTCTCGAACAGAATCCCGCGAGTGCTACGAATCTCTTCTTGGGCTTTGAGAAGTGCGGCGGAGGTACTGCCCTTGATGCTGGGGTATTCCTTCTTGAACGCCTTGATATCTTCCTGGCAGATGTCATCGACGACATCCATGAGCCCATGCCTCATCATCAGCTTCCATCCGCCGGAGTCCTCCGGAGGTATGAGGCGGTCCTTTGCTATGTTGGTGCGTACGCCGTTACCGGTCGCGATCTGCGATGTGGCCACCCTGTTGTACGGGAATACCCAGTCTATGTTCAGTCCCGTACCGGTGATGAAATCCACAAGCTCCCTTCTTTCCGGTGATTTCAGGCCCATGATGTCCGGAGTCCTGACGTGGGCGTGATATCCTCTTCCGCCGGAGAATGTTATATGTATTTGGTCCTCGTCGAATCCGAGGTTTCCCATCAGGAAAGTGTCCACGAGATGGATCATCTGGGAGCGAATCTCCATCAGCATCTCGGAGTATGTCATGTTCTCCGCACCTTCCAGGTGGTCCGCGTCCAGGTCGAAGATGAGCTCTGCCCCCATCCATCCCTTCTCGTCCATCGTCGGGGCATCGGGTGTGCGGTAATATGATGTGGAGTAGTAGCTGTGCGACGGCACCTGACCCATCATGAACCTGTGGAGGTCTTGCGGGTTGGAGAATCCAATGTGCCTTTGGACGAATGTCTTGTCGAAGAACATGAATCCGAACTCCCTGCGGGTGAACCTATCCGGCAGTATCGGAGTGTTCACCTTGTAGTATTTCCTGAAAGCCTTCAGGAGGAAACGCTGATTCGAATCCATCAAGTGAAAGAGTAATCGTCCTCCTTATAATACTGTGCGTCTATCCGTAGGATATGATCGGGAAGGTGCCGGTGTACGATAACCACATTCACATGAGTCCGTCCGGTAGGAACGTGGACGCATTGAAGGAGTATCAGGCCGCAGGCGGGACAGGTCTAACCCTGGTCACCCTGCCGTACAAGGAGGTACAGATCTCCTGCGGGGAGGATTTCTCGAAGTCATATGAGATAACATACGGGTTGGCCGCCAAAGCCCGCGAGGAGACGGATCTCGAGATAAACATCGCCGTGGGGCCGTATCCTATCCTGCTGATGTCCTTGGCGGAGGTCTATGGTCTGGAGAAGGCCGAGGAATTCATGATCAAGGGCATGGAGGATGCCGCAAGGGATGTGGCGGAGGGCCGCGCGTGTGCAATAGGCGAGATCGGAAGGCCCCATTTCCCCGTCGGGAAGGACATCTGGGATGCCTCCAACAGGGTGCTACTCAGAGGTATGGAACTCGCAAAGGAGCTGGACGTTCCTGTGATAATCCACTGCGAGTCGGAGGATGACACCGACAGATCCCTTGCAGAGCTGGCTGATAAGGCCGGTCTGGACAGGGGACTCGTGGTCAAGCATTCATCACCGCCATGGGTGACCGCCGAGGAGACGCACGGTGTGATGCCATCGATACCAGCCTCCAAGACATACATCAAGGAGGCCTTTGCCAAAGGGACGGACAGGTTCATGATAGAGACCGATTACATCGACGATCCGGAGAAGCCGGGAGCTATAATGTCTGTGACAACGGTCCCTAAGAAAGTGGCGGCTTGGGTGGCAAATGGACAGGTTCCCGAGGATTCAATTTATAGGATATGTAAGGACATACCCGATTCGCTTTACCATCGCTGAGGTTTGGAAATGAGTGTGAAAATCACATGCGTATACGACGAGGGCTCTCAGCCCTACACCAGTCTTATCGGCGCGAAGGGCACGTCGCTCCTTGTCGAGAAGGACGGAAAGAGGATATTGTTCAACACGGGCCTCCGTGACAGATATCTTGTGCACAACATGGAGTATCTCGACATCAAGGCCGACTCCATCGATCTTGTAGTCATCTCCCAGAGCAACCCCAGTGATGCGGGTGCACTCAACGGTCTCCTGAAAAACAGGGAGAAGCCCATCGATGTGTATGCGCCGAAGGGTCTGTATGGAACCAAGTCCTTTATGTCCAGAGGCGTCGGGCTTGCGGCGGCAAACGCACCGAAGGCATCATTCATCGAGCTCGGCGGATGGGAGGAGATCGTTCCAGGGATTCATATCACGCCATATTTCTACGATGACAAGGGTTATGGGGAGACATTCATGGTCGTAGATAGCGGATCCAAGCTCATACTTCTGAGTGGGCGTTGTTCATGCGGACCCGAGAAGGTGGTGGAGGCGGTGAAGGATCATTTTGGACGGAAGATAACGGCATTCATCGGTCCTGTTCTCCTGGAGAAAAAGAAGAAGCCAGTTGCACAGCAATACGCCAAGATCCTGGAGGAGATACCGGAGCTTTATCTGAATCACTGTACCGGAAAGGAAGGTATGGTGAATCTTCGCGTCCATCTAGGTCTTGCAGGCGTTTCCGACTTCTATGTGGGAGATACGTACTCGTCGAACAATTGAGCATACCGTTTTTTAAACGATATGAGGATGGAGTATCATAAAGGAAGTGACTAAATGTTCTGGCGCGTCAAAACTGCATTGATGCTGGTCGCGATGACCGGTATACTGGTGGCCTTGGGATCCCTGGTCGGATACCTGTTCAAGAACGCCTGGGTCGGATTTTGGATAATGATGGCGATCTCGCTATTGTTCGTGGTGGTATCGTACTTCTTCTCGAAGACCATGGCTCTGAAGGCGAACAACGTCCGCATCATCTCGCGTGAAGATGAGCCGAGGCTTTATGACACAGTGGAGAGGCTCTCAAGGAAGGCAGGGCTTCCTATGCCCGAGGTCGGAATCTCCGATGTACCGATGCCTAATGCGTTCGCTACCGGACGCAACCCGAAGGATGCTGCGGTCGTAGCCACAAGGCCACTCCTGAATATGTTGAATGACGATGAGCTAGAAGGTGTCCTTGCCCATGAGCTTTCTCACGTCAAGAACAGGGATATCCTTGTTATGAGCGTTGCAGCGGCGATCTCTTCCATTATCACATATGTTGCCAGGATGGCTGTATGGGCCGCGATGTTCAGCGACGAGAGGAGTAGCGGAGGATTCGCTCTCGCGATTCTCGCAGACATCACAATGCCGATTGCAGCGATGCTTGTCCAGCTCGGGGTATCCAGGAGTCGCGAGTATCTCGCGGACGAATCCGGAGCCAGGCTGACAGGAAAGCCTATGGCATTGGCATCCGCACTGACAACGATCGAAACCGGATGCTCGTCGTCTTACAACAAGTATGACAACGTGAACTGCGCGAGCATGTGGATTTCCAATCCGTTCGGGAAGAAGGATGTCAGCTCGCTGATCACTCTTTTCCAGACCCACCCCTCGACCGCTGACAGGATCGAGAGGCTCAAGGAGCTGGATTACGAGATAAACGGAATCCGCCACGTTTACTGAACGGGTTCCCATTTAGACAATTCATTTACCTTCGAGAGAGTGGATCCTCTTTTGATCTCCTCTCTCGTACGGTTCTCCCTTTCGTGCACATCCAGTGCGCGGTTGGCCACTTCCACGGCGATTTCTTTGGGCACGACGATGAGCCCGCTCTCGTCACCGACGATCCAATCGCCGGTTCTGACCTTCTGACCTCCGATCTTGATCTCGATGCCGATTCCGCCGTAGCCTTTGGGTTCTCCGGCACATGGTGCGACCGATTTGGCGAATGCCGGGAATCCCATCTCTCTGATGTCATCGATGTCTCTGATGGCTCCGTCTATGACGATTCCCTTGGCCCCCATTACGATGGCGGAGCATGTGGCGAGCTCGCCCCATACCGCAACTGGCGCTCCACCGACGTCTACTACGAGGATGTCACCCTCTTTGACCTGATCTATGGCCTCGACAGGTTTCGCCCAATCCCCGTTGGCTGTCTGCACGGTGAGTGCGCGACCCACCATCCTTTGCTTGTGCTGGAGGGACTGGGGCGGGATGCCGTAGACGACCCCCTGTTTGTGATATGCATCGGAGATGTTGCATGTGGATACTCTGGAGAAAGCCTCGAAGAGGTTCTCTTCGGAGTATTTCTTTGCCAGATTCGTGTCGATCTTGGCTCCCGCGATGGATTTCTTTACGTTCTCGGCGGCAGCTCTGATATCTCCGGTTTTGATGATTGCTCCTCCGACTATGATGTCGGTGGCTCCGGCCTCTGCGTAGAGTCCCGCATTTTCCGCGGTGATTCCTCCCGCGACAGCCACGGGTATGGAGACCGTCTCCACAACCTTCTTTAGGATGTCTATGGGCGGTTCCTCTCCTTTCATCTGCGTGTCTATGCCCATGTGGAGACATACATAGGATGCTCCGAGCTTCTCGACCTCTTTGGAACGTGAGATCTTGTCCGGAACGTTGATCATGTCTACCATGACCTCTGCTCCGTACTTCCTGCCCGCCATGACGGCTTCCTCAATGGTGGAGTCCTCCGATAATCCGAGGACAGTGACGATGTTCGCTCCGGCCTTGGCCATGATCTCGACTTCGACGCCTCCCACATCCATGGTCTTGGTGTCTGCGATGATCTTCTTGCCAGGGAACTCTCTGCGCAGCGTACGGACGGCTTCGGCGCCCTCGCTTTTGATAAGAGGGGTACCGACTTCGACCCAGTCCGCTCCGCCGTCTACGGCTTCGTGGGCGATGACCACGGCTCTGTTCAGCTGCATGAGGTCCAATGCGATCTGCAATACGGGCATGCATCATGTTTATCGGCTGTGCGTATTTACTCTATTGTATCGGGATGACGTCAAAAGACGTATGGTCCGGTCTTCTTTGAACCGATACGCGGTAAAATGCCACTCAGCTCGCCCGTCTATCATCATGATCAGCTCGAAAAAACGATCATCACCGTGGCAAGGCTTTATCCTGATTTTCGTTTATAAGAAATATGTTTGGAGCATAACCGTGTTCGGTAATTATCACGCC